>DATGHN010000329.1:0-7332 GCA_035308005.1 Solirubrobacteraceae bacterium | reverse complement strand
TGGCCGCGCTCGATCTCCTCGCGCTTGGTGCCGCGCAGCAGGCAGCCGACGTTGTCACCGGCCTGCCCTTGGTCGAGGATCTTGCGGAACATCTCGACGCCCGTCACGACCGTGTTGCCGGTGTCGTGAATGCCGACGATCTCGACCGTCTCGCCGGTCTTGATGATGCCCTGCTCGATACGTCCCGTGGCGACCGTGCCGCGGCCGGTGATCGAGAAGACGTCCTCGACCGGCATCAGGAACGGCTTGTCGAGGTCGCGCTCGGGCTCCGGGATGTAGGAGTCAAGCGCCGCCGCGAGCTCGAGGATCTTCTCGCGCGCGCCCTCGTCGCCCTCGAGCGCCTTCAGCGCCGAGCCCGTGATGAACGGGATGTCGTCGCCGGGGAACTCGTAAAGGGAGAGCAGCTCGCGAACCTCGACCTCGACCAGCTCGAGCAGCTCCTCGTCGTCGACCATGTCGGCCTTGTTGAGGAACACGACGATGTAGGGAACGCCGACCTGGCGGGCGAGCAGGATGTGCTCGCGCGTCTGCGGCATCGGGCCGTCGGCCGCCGAGACCACCAGGATCGCGCCGTCCATCTGCGCGGCGCCGGTGATCATGTTCTTCACGTAGTCGGCGTGCCCCGGGCAGTCGACGTGCGCGTAGTGACGGTTCTCAGTCTGGTACTCGACGTGTGAAGTCGCGATCGTGATGCCGCGCTCACGCTCCTCGGGAGCGTTGTCGATCTCCTCGAAGCTTTTTGCCTCGCCACCCATCTTCTCGGCAAGCACCTGAGTGATGGCGGCCGTCAGCGTCGTCTTGCCGTGATCGATGTGTCCGATCGTGCCGACATTGACGTGCGGCTTGTCGCGCTCGAACTTCTGCTTGCCCACTTTGTGATTGCTCCTGTGATCGACGTTTTGGTGTCGCCGCCAGCGGCGAACCCGCTAATACTCTCAGAAACGCCGCGTAAGCGCGCGGCGCGGCGGCCCTCAGGCCGCCTTCGATTCCCCTCCGCGCGCCTCGACGACCTTCTCGGCGATGTTCGGCGGAACTTCCTCGTAAGCCTCGAACTGCATCGTGTAACTGGCACGTCCCTGCGTGTTCGAACGCAGGTCGGTGGCGTAGCCGAACATCTCCGACAGCGGCACGCGCCCCGTCACCGTCAGCGCGTTGCCGCGCCGCTCCTGGCCCTCGATTCGCCCGCGCCGGCGCGAGAGGTCGCCGATCACATCGCCGAGGAAGTCCTCGGGAGTGACGACCTCGACCGCGAAGATCGGCTCGAGCAGGACGGGCTTGGCGCGGCGCGCAGCCTCCTTGAAGGCGAGCGAGCCCGCGACCTTGAAGGCGATCTCTGAGGAGTCGGTGTCGTGGTACTTGCCGTCGACGAGCGTGACTCGCACGTCGACCATCGGGTAGCCGGCCTTGACGCCGTTCTCGAGCGCCTCCTCGCAGCCCTTCTCGACCGCGGGGATGAACTCGCTCGGGACGGAGCCGCCCTTGATCTTGTTGACGAAGTCGAAGCCCTCGCCGGGCGCCGGCTCGAGATCGATGTAGACGATCCCGTACTGGCCGGAGCCGCCCGTCTGGCGCACGAAGCGGCCCTCGACGTTGCGGGCCTCGCCACGCACGGTCTCGCGGTAGGAGACCTGCGGCCGGCCGACGTTGGCCTCGACGTTGTACTCGCGCTTCATGCGGTCGACGAGGACCTCGAGGTGCAGCTCGCCCATCCCGGAGATTTCGGTCTGCCCGGTCTCGTCGTTGGTCTGGACGCGGAAGGTCGGGTCCTCCTCGGCGAGGCGGCCGAGCGCGACCGACATCTTCTGCTGGTCGGCCTTGGTCTTCGGCTCGACGGCGACCTTGATGACGGGCTCGGGGAAGACGATCTGCTCGAGCTTGATCGGCGCGTCGGGAGCGGCGAGGGTGTCGCCGGTCGTGACCTGCTTGATCCCGACGGCGGCGGCGATGTCGCCGGCGTAGACCTCTGAGACCTCGGAGCGGTCGTTGGCGTGCATCATCAGGATGCGCCCGATCCGCTCGGTCTTGCCCGTCGAGACGTTGAGCACGCGCGCCCCGGCCTCGAGCTTGCCCGAGTAGACGCGGAAATAGGTGAGCTTGCCGACGAAGGGGTCGGCCATGATCTTGAAAGCCAGCGCCGCGAACGGCTCGCTTTCGTTTGCCGAGCGCGTCGCCGGGCGCCCCTCGGGGTCGCCACGCACGGGCTCTACGCCGTCGACCGGCGGGACGTCAAGCGGCGAGGGCAGATAGTCGAGGACGGCGTCGAGCAGCGGCTGCACGCCCTTGTTCTTGAACGAGGATCCGCACAGCACGGGCGTCATCGCGATCGACAGCGTCGCCTTGCGGATCGCCGCCTTGAGCGTCGCCTGCGGGATCTCCGACTCCTCGAGGATCAGCTCGAGCAGGTCGTCGTCGTAGTGGGAGACCTCCTCGAGCAGATGCTCGCGGGCGGTTGCCGCGGCGTCGGCGAGATCGGCCGGTATGTCGCGCTCCTCCTGCTCGGTGCCGAGGTCGTCGAGGTAGTAGACCGCGCGCATCGAGACCAGGTCGACGATGCCCGCGAAGTCGCCTTCGGCGCCGATCGGCAGCTGGATCGGGACCGGGTGGGCGCCGAGGCGGTCGATCATCGTCTGGACGCCGCGCTCAAAGTCGGCGCCGGTGCGGTCCATCTTGTTGATGTAGGCGATCCGCGGGACCCGGTACTTGTCGGCTTGGCGCCAGACCGTCTCCGACTGCGGCTCGACGCCGGCGACCGAGTCAAACAGCGCGATCGCGCCGTCGAGGACGCGCAGCGAGCGCTCGACCTCGACGGTGAAGTCGACGTGGCCCGGCGTGTCGATGATGTTGATGCGGTGCGCCTTCCACTCGCAGGTCGTCGCCGCGGAGGTGATCGTGATGCCGCGCTCCTGCTCCTGCTCCATCCAGTCCATCGTCGCGGCGCCCTCGTGGACCTCACCGATCTTGTAGGTGCGGCCGGTGTAGTAGAGGATGCGCTCGGTCGTCGTCGTCTTACCGGCGTCGATGTGCGCCATGATCCCGATGTTGCGGGTGTTCTCGAGGGCGAAAGCTCTGGGCATCTTGGACTTCTGTCGGTTAGGGAGGGTTACGCCGCGGCGATCCGCGTACCTTGCCGCGGGCAAAAAAAGAGGGCCGGTGGGCCCACGCAGAGTCCTGCTAAGCCCTCGGCTGGACGGCTATGTGGTTGAGGTCTCCACGGTAATTCGTAAGGCGCGACGGGGCGTTCGCAGGCGAATGCGTACGCACGCGGCGCAGGTGCCGATGATAGCAGAGGCCCCTAGGGCTTCTGGGCCTACCAGCGGTAGTGCGCGAAGGCCTTATTGGCCTGCGCCATGCGGAAGATGTCGTCCTTGCGCTTGTACGCGCCGCCCTGCTGGGACTGGGCGTCGAGCAGCTCGCCGGCGAGCCGCGCAGACATCTGCTTCTCGCGGCGCGCGCGAGAGAACTCGACGAGCCAGCGCACGGCCAGCGTGCGGGCGCGGCGCGCCGGAACCTCGACGGGCACCTGGTAGGTCGCGCCGCCGACGCGGCGCGAGCGGACCTCCAGGGAGGGCGTGAGGATCTTGATCGACTCCTCGAGCGCCTCGACTGGGTCCTTGCCGGTCTTCTCGGCGAGAATCGCCAGCGCGTCGTAGACGATTCGCTCGGCGGTCGACTTCTTGCCGTCGAGCATGACCTTGTTGACGACCTGCTGGACCAGGCGTGAGCGATGCACCGGGTCCGGCTCGAGCGGGCGGATCGCTGCGGCGGCGCGACGCGGCATCAGGACTTCTTGACGCCGTACTGCGAGCGCGCCTTCTTGCGGTCGCTCACACCGGCGGCGTCGAGCGCCCCGCGCACGACCTTGTAGCGGACGCCCGGCAGGTCCTTCACGCGACCGCCGCGGACGAGCACGACGGAGTGCTCCTGAAGGTTGTGGCCCTCGCCGGGGATGTACGCGGTGACCTCGATGGAGCCGGTGATGCGCACGCGCGCGACCTTGCGCAGTGCCGAGTTCGGCTTCTTTGGCGTCGTCGTGTAGACGCGCGTGCAAACGCCGCGGCGCTGAGGGGCGGCGACCTTGCGCTTGCGACCCTTGCCAGACTTCAGGCCGGGGGTCGCGAGCTTCTTCTTCGGGGGCTTGCGTCCGATCCGGACGAGCTGTGAAGTCGTTGGCATTCGCGCCCGATGCTACCAAAGGCCATGCGGCCGGCCCGCCGCCGCCTCAGCGGTGGCAGGTCCAGGGCCGGTCGGCTCAGGCGGTAGCGGCCACCGTGTGGCGCGCGCCGAAGCTCGGCATCATCGCCGCGGCGAGCAGGATCGCCATCACGCCGAGGCCCTGGGCGAGCAGGCCGAACGCTCCGCCCGGCATCGGGTCGCCGAAGACGAGCACGCCGCCGGCGATCGAGGAGATGTTGGCCGCGGCGGTCGTCACCGCGATGACCGGCACGGCTTCGCCGTCCTGGAATGACTTCGCCGAAGCGTAGAAGGCGACGACCGAGGCGCAGAGCGTGAGCGCGAGCCACGGGCTCGTGAGGATTCCGAGGACCCCGTGCGCCGAGGCGATGCCGGTCAGCGCCTTGATCGATATGTCGGAGACGCCGAAGAGGATGCCGCTCGCGGCGCCGAGCATCGTTCCGTGGTGGTGGCTCGGGGCGCCGGCGCGCGGACCGGCGATCAGCACCGCGCCGATCGCGCACAGGACGGCCTCGAAGGCGATCATCACCGCGGGCGAGAAGGTCGAATGCGATCCGCGCACGGCGGGGACTGTCAGCGCGAAGGCGATCAGGCCGGCCGCTGTGAGCGCCAGGCCGAGCCATTGGCGGCGCCCGACCTGGAAGCCGAACATGCGGTCGGCCATCACGCCGACGAGGACCACGCCCGCAGCCAGAACGACCTGGACGTCGCTCAGCGGCGCGAGCGTCATCGCGGCCACGTGGAGGATCCAGGCGACTGCGGCGACAACCATGCCGATCGCAAACCAGCGCCGGCGAAAGAGCTCCGCCCCGCAGCGCAGCGGATGGCGCGCGCTGACAGGCGGCGCGCTCCTCGCCCCTCGCTGCTTGAAGAAGAACGCGAGGTTGGTGACGATGGCGCAGCAGGCAGCGAGGAGTATTCCGAGTTGGATTTGAGGTCTCCGGCTTGAGAGGGTCGCGGTCCGGGGGGAGCACCGGACGCCTGGCTTTGGTATCGACCGCCGATGAGCGGCGCTTGACCGAAACTGGCCGGTTATCGTGCCAGCATCGACAAAAGGGCTGCAATCGTCGTTTTTCTCGCGCTCACGGCGGCCACGCCGGCTGCGTTTGCGGCCGCGCAGAGCCGAGGCTGCGCTCCGGCGGGCACAAAGGTGTTGGATGCCTCACCCCAGGCGCGCCTCTACTCCTCGACCGGCGCCCTCTACGGCTGCGACGGCGGTCGCAGGACGCGCCTTGGCGCGCTGAGCGCGACGCGGCTGGCACCCGCGACGCGGATCAGTCTCTTCGCGCTGGCCGGCCGCTACGCCGCGATCGACAGCGCCCAGATGGGCATCGACACCTTCGATTCCACCGTGTCGATCTATGACCTCGCGAGCGGCCGTCGCGTCGGAACCGCACCGGGCACGACGCCCGAGGATCGCGCGGAGTCCTTCATCACGGTCGCGGCGCTGGCCGTCAACCGCAACGGCGTCCTCGCATGGATCGGCCGCCGAAGCGCAATCGGCGTGCCCCAGCCGACCTACGAGCTCCACATCCTCAGCGCCGGCAAGAACACGCTCCTCGCCACCAGCACCGCAAAGCTAGCCGGCCTGCAACTCACCCTGACGGCCGTGTCGTGGGCCGACGCCGGCGGCGTCCGCCACTCAGCGCACCTCTGAAGCAACAACGCGGCGCCGCTCGGGCCACCACAGCGCGCGAGCGACCGGGGGCGCGCCAAAGGCGCGCCCCCGCCCTAGCCGAATCAGTTGTTGTCGACGTCCAGCTCGCGTAGCTCGTCGGCGAAGCCGGGGTCGGCTCCCATACCGATCTCCTCGAGCGACGCGAGGTCGGCTTCGAAGTCGGCGAAGCCGCCCATCCCGAGATCGGAGGCGAGGTCGTCCTCGCCGAGCAGCCCGAGCTCGTCGACCGCGCGCGGCAGCGGCTTGGACGGCTCGATCTCGATCCGGCGGTAGCGCTTGAGCCCGGTCGCAGCCGGGATCAGCTTGCCGATGATGACGTTCTCCTTGAGGCCGTTGAGGCGGTCGATCTTGCCCTCGAGCGCCGCGTCCGTGAGGACCTTCGTGGTCTCCTGGAAGGAGGCCGCCGAGAGGAACGAGTCGGTGTTCAGCGAGGCCTTCGTGATGCCGAGGATGATGTCCTCGAACTGCGCGCCCTCGCCGCCGGCCTTGGCGACCTTCTCGCTCGCCCGGGCGAACTCGAAGCGATCGACGAACTGCCCGGGCAGGTAGTCGGTGTCGCCCTTCTGATCGATGCGAACCTTCTTGAGCATCTGGCGGACGATCAGCTCGATGTGCTTGTCGTTGATGTCCACGCCCTGGGACTTGTAGACGGCCTGGACCTCGCGCACGAGGTACTGCTCGGTCTCCGTGCGTCCGCGGACGGCGAGCAGCTCGTGCGGGTACAGCGACCCCTCGTTGAGCTGGCGCCCGGCCGTGATCTTCTCGCCCGCACTGACGTGCAGTCGCGTGCGGCGCGGGAACGTGTGACGGTGCTCCTCGCCGGAGGCGTCGGTGATCACGACGGTCAGGGCCTTGTCGGACTCCTCGACGGAGACGACGCCGTCCTGCTCGGCGATCTTCGCAAGGCCCTTCGGCTTGCGCGCCTCGAACAGCTCCACCACACGCGGGAGTCCGTGCGTGATGTCGGCGCCGGCGACGCCGCCGGTGTGGAACGTGCGCATCGTCAGCTGCGTGCCCGGCTCGCCGATCGACTGCGCGGCGATGATGCCGACCGCGTCGCCGATCTGCGCGACCTGGCCGGTCGCCATCGCGCGCCCGTAGCAGGCCTGACAGACGCCGGAAGGCGCCTCGCACTTGAGCACCGAGCGGACCGCGACAAGGGGGTTTGTGCCCTTCTCGTACTCCTCGTGGTAGCTCTCGACGATGTCCGCGCACTCCGCCCGGTCGATCTGCTTGCCGGCCTCGACGAGCATGCGCCCGCGCTTCGTCTTGAAGTCGAGCGCGGAGATGCGACCGATCAGGTTGTCGTTCGCCTCGCCGTCGGGGGTGTAGATCGGGACCTCGATGTACTCCTTCGTCCCACAGTCGACCTCGCGGATGATCACGTCCTGGGCGACGTCGACGAGACGGCGCGTCAGGTAGCCGGAGTCCGCGGTGCGCAGCGCCGTGTCGGCGAGGCCCTT
>DATGHN010000328.1:0-7620 GCA_035308005.1 Solirubrobacteraceae bacterium | reverse complement strand
CCTCCTGCGCCTGGCGCGCCTCCTCGAGGGGGTAGCGGCCCCCGATCCGCACGTCGAGGCGCCCTTGCTCGATCAGCTCGAACAGCGCGGCGCTGCGCTCGCGAAGCTCCTGTGGCGTGCGGGTGTAGCTGTGCAGTGTCGGCCGCTGGACATACAGGGATCCGGACGAGCCGAGCAATGCGGTCGCCAGCGGCTCCGGCTGCCCGCTCGCCGAGCCGTAGAGGATCATCCGGCCCGTCGGGCGCAGCGCCTCCAGGCCCTCATAGAAGGTGCTCGCGCCGATCCCGTCATAGACCGCCGCCACGCCGTCGGCGCCCGCGATCTCCCGCGCCCGCTCGGCAAAGCCCTCGTAGCCGATCACCTCATCCGCGCCCGCGCCCTTCGCGAGCTCGCCCTTCTCGGCCGTCGAGGTGGTCGCGATCACGCGCCCGCCGCGAAGCTTGGCCAGCTGGGTCAGGAGCAGCCCGACGCCGCCCGCGGCGGCGTGCACGATCACCCAATCGCCAGCGCCGATCGGGTAGGAGTCGTTGGCGAGATAGTGCGCGGTCAGGCCCTGCAGGATCGCCGCCGCGCCGATCTCACTCGACACGCCGTCGGGAAGCGCCACGAGCCGCTCTGACGGTGCCGCGACGAGCTCGGCGTAGCTGCCGGGGGCGTTCGTCCAGGCCACCCGCTCGCCGCTGCCCTCGACCGTCCCCGCGCCCTCCACGCCCATGATCGCCGGCGGCGCCTGCGCCGCATAGCCGCCGCCCTCGCGCTGGTAGATATCGCGGAAGTTGACGCCCGCAGCCTCGACGCGCACGAGCAGCTCGCCTGACGCTGGGCGCGGGTCCTCGACCTCGCGCGTCTCGAGGACCTCGGGACCGCCGTTTCGCTCGAAGACGACCGCTCTCACGGCAATAAGCCTAGAACGCCCTTGACGAATTACGCTTCGGTGCCTAACCTTCAGGTACCGCAGATGACTGAGTCTCCATCTGACCGCATCGATCCATACGTCTGGCGAGTGGCGATCGTGGTCGTGCTCGGATCGATCATGTCGATCCTCGACACGACGATCGTCAACGTCGCGCTCGACACCCTCCACCACAAGCTGCACAGCTCGCTGGCGGACATCCAGTGGGTGATCACCGGCTACCTGCTGTCGCTCGCCGCCGTCATCCCGCTCACCGGCTGGGCCTCGCGCCGCTTCGGCGCAAAGAACATCTACATGTTCTCGCTGCTGCTGTTCACGGCGGGCTCGGCGCTGTGCGGCGTGGCGACGTCCGCAACCGAGTTGATCGTCTTCCGAGTTCTGCAGGGCGTCGGCGGCGGCCTGATCATGCCGGTCGGCCAGCTGATCCTCGCCGACACCGCCGGCCCAACGCGAATGGGGCGCGTGATGAGCGTCACCGGCGTTCCGACGATGCTCGGGCCGATCCTCGGGCCGACGATCGGCGGTCTCATCCTCTCCGGGGCGAGCTGGCGCTGGATCTTCTACGTCAACGTCCCGATCGGCTTCATCGCGCTGGCGCTCGCCGTGCGGATCCTGCCCGCCGCCGGTCGTCAGGAGAATCCGCCGCGTCTGGATATTCGCGGGCTCCTGCTGATGGCTACGGGCCTGCCTCTGCTCACCTACGGCCTCGCCGAAGTCGGCGTCACCGCCGGGTTCTCCTCGCTGAAGGTCGTGATCCCGCTGGTCGCGGCGATCATCCTGCTCCCGCTGTTCGTCGTGCATGCGCTGCGGATGCGGGGGACCCCACTGCTCGATCTTCGCCTCTACCGACGCGGCACCTACGCAGCGGCGTCGCTGGTGATGTTCTTCCTCGGCGGAGCGCTCTTCGGGGCGATCATCCTGCTGCCGCTGTACTTCCAGAACCTCCGCCACGAGTCGATCGTCGACACGGGACTTCTGCTCGGGCCGCAGGGAATCGGCATGGCCCTCGTCATGCCGATGGTCGGGCGCCTCACCGACCGCATCGGCGGCGGCCCGCTCGCCCTGTTCGGCGTCGCGGTGACGGTGCTCGCCGGCGTGCCGCTCGGCCTGATCGGCGCCCACACCTCGATTGGCCTTCTCGGTCTTGACACCTTCGTACGCGGCATCGGGATCGGCTTCGCGTTCATGCCGTCCTTCGTCGCCGCGTTCGCCGCGCTCGAGCGCCACGAGCTGCCCGACGCGGCACCCCAGCTCAACGTCCTGATGCGCGTCGGCGGCTCAATCGGCACCGCCGTGCTCGCTGTCGTCCTCGAACGCGCGACGATCTCCGCCGGAGCACATCCCTCGACCGGCGCGCTCGCCGGCGCCTACGGCACAGCCTTCTGGTGGTCGGTCGCGATCTCGGTTGCCGCGATCCTGCCCTGCATCTGGCTGACGCGCTCCGAGCGATCCGCGCGCCGCGCGCGCCTGGCGGCCGCCGAAGGTTCGCCGGGGCCGGAGCCCTCGCTCGCCGAGGTCGCGGCATGAGCGCGCTCGCCTCCCCGTCGCGCCAGCGCGAGGCCGTGACCAGCTTCGGCATGGCCTTCCGCGCGGCGATGGCGTCGGTACGGCGCCTGCGCGGCCGGGACACGCATCGCCCCGGTGAGCTGAGCTACGCGCAGTACTGCCTTCTGTTCGGGCTCGCCGATCGCGGCGAGCTGTCAGCGTCGGAGCTCGCCGGCCTCGCCGAGGTCTCCCCGGCAACGGCGACCCAGATGCTCGACAGCCTCGTCAGCGCCGGCTTCGTCGAGCGCGCGCGAAGCGATCGTGACCGCCGCCTGGTGCTGGTCACCCTGACGGCGCGCGGCGGTGAGCTTGTCGCCGCGAAGCGGGCGCGCTACGAGAACATGTGGACCAAGGCGCTCGCCGATTTCAGCCCCGCGGAGCTCGGTGTCGCGACAGCCGTGCTCGAGCGCACGCGCGTGATCTTTGACGAGATCGCGGCGCTGGCCGGCACGGAGTAGCGCCGCCGTCGTTGCGCTGACCCCGCCTCGTGTGGTATCTGAGGCCGGCAACGACGAACGCCAACAGAGGGGTGAGGGGATGACGAAGGACCTGGCCGGACGCGGAATCTCGATGGTGGGGATCATCTGCGGCCTTCTCGCGGTCGGGCTCGTGCTGTTCTCGACCGGCGGCGTAGCCGCCCGCTACCTCGACCACGGCGTCGTCGTCGCGTTCGTGATCGCACTGCTGGCCGGCTCCTCCTACCTCCCTGCCGAGGTGGGCTTCGACACGCTCGGAGCGGCGCTCGGGACGGTCGCCTTCGGTTTCTACCTCTACGTTCCGGCGATCTTCGCCTTCAACCACCTCGGCACGCCCGGCGCGGCCGCGTGGCTCGGCCTGGGCACAATTCTGATCCCGATCGGCCTGTCCGTCGTGCGCGCCGCCGGCCACGGCCAGCCGGCTCCGCCACCGCCGCCCGCAAACCCCGCGACCCCGCAGTTCGCGCTTGCCTTCTCGGGCGTCGTGCTGGTCGCGGTCGGAATCTGGCTGCCCGTGATCAGCGACCACGCCAGCTTCTGGAACCTCTCCTTCTCGGGCCACGCGCTCGGAATCCTGCTGCTGATCGCCGTCGTCGCCAACTCCGCTGCGCTGCTCAACGTGGGCGGCTTTGCGCGCGGCACGCTGCCGATCGCCTGCGCCACGTTCGGATTGACCGCGGCGGCGTGGCTGACCGAGGCGTTCTCGCACCTCGACTCGCTCGGCTCAGGCGGCTGGATCGAAGCGGTTGGCGGCCTTCTCTTGATCGGCGGCGTCGTCGCGATGCGCCTCGGCGGCGCGACCGTGCCCGCTGCCCTCCCGGCCGCTTCCTCCTAGAAGGAGGGCTTGGCGACCATGTCGATCACGATCAGCATCAGCAGCACCGTCTGACCGCGAAAGACCATGAAGAGCCGGTTGACGCGCTTGCCGACCTCGGGCGCGTCAGGGCCGATCTCGCCCGCGAGTGCGCCGATCCGGCCGAGCTCCGGGCCGATGAAGGCGATGCCGACCGTGGCGGTCGCACCCCAGCCCGCGAGCGCGAAGTCGATCCAGAAGTGGTTCCAGCCCCAGTGCCCCTTCTCGACGAGGGCCACGCCCAGGCCGAATGCCGCGAACAGGACCGGCGTGTAGAGGCGCGGCCCGATCCAGCCGCCGAGCTTGCCGAGCGCGGCGAGCGCCTCGCCGTCGCCCTTGCGCTCGAACACGACACCGAGCGTGGTGAGCGTGACGTCGCCGCCAACCCAGATCACCACCGCCAGCACGTGAAGCGCCAGCAGGATCTGGTAGGAGCCGGGGGCGAACCACAGGAACAGGATCGCCACGCAAACGAGTACGACGCCCGCCAGCATCGCCGAGGTGGCCGTCCGCAGGCGAGCCTCATCGGCGGCGGGAAGCGGCTCGGCTGCTGCGACGCTCTCCTCCATCTAACGGATTAATAAGGGATCGGCGCCGCCGAACACAAGGCGGTCGTCATTCCCGGCAGGGCAGCTTCGCCACGCGGGCGCGCACGACGTTCATGTCCGCGCGGTTGAAGTCGAGGTGCGTCTGGCCGCGAAATGACGGCACGAGCTCGCGGTAGTAGGGGCTCTGGAGGCTCTCGTTGTGCCCGATCACCCCGGACACGGGGATTGAGAAGCGGCAGCGCAGCCAGCGAGTCAGCGACAGCCCCGCATCGAACTGGGCACGGTCGTCCATCACCTGAGCGTCAGAGAGGCCGACGTTCTCGATCCCGATCGCCGTGTAATTGAGCCCGACGACCTGGCGGCACATGATGTCGAGGGGGACGAGCTGGTAGATCGTGCCGTTGGTATCGATGACGAAGTGCGCGCAGACCTGCGGCAGCTCGTGGTAGGTCACATCGGGCACGTCGTCGGCAAAGGTGCTCCACACGCTCTGAAACGTCGCCGACTCGGTGTAGTGCCAGATGATTAAGTGGGGATGGAGGAGCCGGTAGGAGTCGATCCTGTAGTGCTCGAGAGCGTAGGAGCGCATCTGCGCCTTGCGCGCCGGCGGGAAGGGGATCGGGTCCTGAACGATTTTCGGCGCCGGTAGAAGCGGCGCGGTCGCTTCGGCGGGCACCCCACCGAGCGCCGCCGCCAAGCACAGTGCGATCAGGCTCGCGCGTCTCAGCGGGCCACCTCCAGCTCCGCTGCTGCTTCGCGCAGAAGCGAGCCGACCTCCTCGTCAGTGACCGGCGCGAAGTCGCGATAGAACAATCCGACCGCGCGCAGGCGCCGCGGCGTCGTCTCGCTGATCACGGCGTCGGCCTCCCGCTCGAGCATCGCGAGCGCCTGCGGGGCGCCGACTGGTACCGCGACGATGACGCTCGCCGCCGCGGCCGCGCGCGCGGCGCGAACGGCGGCAAGCGCCGTAAGCCCGGTCGCGAGCCCGTCGTCGACGACGATCGCGTTCGCGCCGTCCATGTCACGCTTCGCGCGACCCGCGCGGAAGAGCGCGACCTGGCGCTCGAGTTCGGCGCGCTCGCGCAGCAGCACGTCATCGAGGTTGCGCTGCGTCATGCCGCAGCGCCGCGCCGCGCGCGCGTCGAGCACGGCAATGCCGCCCTCGGCGACCGCGCCAACGGCGAGCTCGCGATTGCCGGGCGCACCAAGCTTGCGAGCGCCGAGCACCTCAAGCGGCGCCGCAAGCGCCCTCGCCACCTCAAAGGCAACGGGCACTCCCCCGCGTGGCAGCGCGAGCACCAGCGTGGCGGGGCCGGCGCGGGCGAGAAGCAAAGCGACGAGCGCTCGCCCCGCGTCGCGGCGGTCCTCAAAGCCCATCGGCTAGCCGTCGTCGCGCTCGGGCATGCCCTCGCCGGTGGCGGTCTCCTCCATCAGCTCGTCGTCGAGCGCGTTTGCGGAGTCGGCGCGGCCGAAGCCACCCCGACGGCGTACGGCCCGCGCGGCGACAAGCGCAGCGGCGCACCCCCCTACGGCAAGCGTTGCGACCTTTCGAAGCGGCGCTCGCTCCATTACGGATCACGCTACCACGGCGGCTTCGCTAGGTTTCGTGCATGGAGCTTCGAACGCTCGGGCGAACCGGCGTCAAGGTAACCCCGCTGTGCCTCGGCGCGATGATGTTCGGCGACTGGGGCAACACCGATCACGACGAGTCGATCCGCATCATTCATCGCGCCCTCGACGCGGGGATCAACTTCATCGACACCGCCGATGTCTACTCGCACGGCGAGTCGGAGGAGATCGTGGGCAAGGCGTTGTCGGGCGGGCGTCGCGACAACGTCATCCTTGCCTCGAAGGTTCACGGCCCGATGGGCGAGGATCCCAACCAGCGCGGGAACTCGCGGCGCTGGATCGTGCACGAGGTCGAGAACTCGCTGCGGCGTCTGCGCACCGACTGGCTTGACCTCTACCAGATCCACCGCCCAGCCGAGGACACCGACATCGAAGACACGCTCTCGGCGCTGAGCGACCTCGTCCACGCCGGGAAGGTCCGCTACATCGGGACGTCGACCTTCCCGGCCTCACAGATCGTCGAGGCTCAGACGGTTTCGCGTGAGCAGGGGTTTGAGCGCTTCGTCACCGAGCAGCCGCCCTACTCGATCCTCGTGCGCGGAATCGAGAGCGACGTGCTCCCGACCTGCCGCCGCCACGGGATCGGGGTGCTGCCGTGGGGACCGCTCGCAAGCGGCTGGCTGTCCGGTCGCTACCGCAAGGGCAGCGAACTTCCGACCTCGACGCGCGCCGAGCGGCTCCCGCTGCGCTACGACATGAGCAGCCCCGACAACCAGCGCAAGCTCGAGGCGGCTGACGCTCTCGGATCGCTCGCGGACGAGGCTGGCATCCCCCTGCCCGAGCTGTCGCTCGCGTGGGTCATCAACCACCCGGCGGTGACCTCGGCGATCATCGGGCCGCGGACGATGGAGCACCTCGAGTCGCATCTGCCCGCGCTCGAGCGCCGGCTCGACGCGGCGCTGCTCGACCGCATCGATGAGATCGTGCCACCGGGCGTGAATCTCAACGCCGACGACGGCGGATACCTCAACCCCGCACTCGAGCCGTCGGCGCGCCGCCGCCCGTAGGTGAGCGAGCAGCCCGACGGGCCGACCTGGGCGCTCTACGCGAGCTTCGCGGCAGATCGCAGCCGGCCGCTTGGGGCCGCTGATCGCGAAGGCGCGGCGGCGGCCGCCGAGGAGGCGCTCGCCGTGCCGGGCGTCAGCCTGCGCGGCGCCTACAGCGTCAGTGGCTACCGCGCCGACGCGGACATGCTCCTGTGGCTCGTCGGCGACAGCGCCGACGGCGTCCAGGACGCGCTGATCGCATTCCGTGCCTGTGCACTTGGGCGCTCGCTGCTGCCCGCGTGGTCGGCGATCGGCGTCCACCGCGAAGCCGAGTTCGCGAAATCGCACACGCCGGCGTTCATGCGCGGCGAGGCGCCCTGCCGCTACGTCTCGGTCTACCCCTACGTGCGCTCGCTCGAGTGGTACCTGCTGCCGGCGGACGAGCGCTCCGCGATGCTGCGCGAGCACGGCGAGATGGGACGCAGCGCTCCGGAGGTTCGCGCGAACACCGTCAGCGCGTTCGCCCTCGGCGACTACGAGTGGCTGCTGGCCTTCGAGTGCGACGAGCTGGAGCCGATCGTCGACCTGATGCGCCTCCTGCGCAGCGCCCAGGCGCGCCGCCACACCCGCGAGGAGATCCCGTTCCACACCGGCCGCCGGCGCCCGCTGG
>DATGHN010000327.1:0-15988 GCA_035308005.1 Solirubrobacteraceae bacterium | reverse complement strand
CGATTGGCATCGTCTGGACGAAGAGGGCGCTGCGATCGCCGACACGAAGCGCGTAGCTGATCGAGTAGTTGTTGCGCACCGGCCAATCGCGCGCCACCTGCTCGAGGTTCGTCGTATCCCAGCCGAGCGCGTTCAGCATCGGCTCGACGACGAGTGCCCGAGTGTTGGCCAGATTGGCTGTCGGCCCGCGCAGCTGCACAGCCGATGCCACAACCCGCGTTACTGAGTCGACAAGTGCCATTGCGCGATCATGATACGCGTAAGGCCGCAAGGTGGGGTGGGCAGATTCTCCCCCCGCCCGGGCGGGTTTCACCGGCTGATAACACTAATCGCCCGGATCGCGTCGCCCGCGCGCAGGTGATTCGCCGGCGGATCGAGACGCCTAGTGCGCGCGAGCGCCGTCAGGCGAGCTCGGGCGCCGAGAATCGGTCGTAGGCGAGGCGAATCAGCTGACGCGAAGCGGCGAGCTGCGAGGCATCGCTGATCGCGAACTCGGTCTGGCCGATCCCGGGGCTTTGGACGTCGATCGGCGGCAGCGTGCGATCCTCGGCCCAGTGGGCATCGACCTTCGCCGGATCGAGCGCAAGGCTGAGGTGCACCCGCTCGCCGAGGATCTCGAGCGTGAACCAGAACCGCGTTCCCCGGAAGTACTCGACGTACCGCTCGCGCACATGACGCGCCGTGTCCTCACCGAGTGAACCCGCGTAACCGTCGAGCTGCTCGAAGACCCTGACCATGTCGGCGGGCCGATCCGCTAGATACTCCGAAAGCGGGTATTCGCCGGGCTCGGCGCCCGGGGTGCCGTCGGGCGGTTCGCGCCAGTGCGCGGCTGCGGGGCTCGCCAGCGCCTTCTCGCCGTCCGGCTCGCTGACGATTTCGCCTGTACCGGCGGGACGAATATCGCTCTCGATGTCGAGGCTTGCCCAGCGGGGGCCCTGCTCCGGCTCCGGCTCCGGCGGGACGACTGGCGGCGCGTCTGCGGCTCGCTGCCACGGCGCCGGCGGAAGCTCTGCGGCGGAATGGTCGCGGGCGACGGCCGCGCTGGGCGCCGGGTCCTGCACTGGCTCGGGCGGAGGCGGCGGAGGCGGCGGAGGCGCGACCTCGCGCGCCGCGGGGTCGACCTCGAGGGCACGCCCCAGGCTCGCCCGCAGATCCTCGGCGCGCACCGCCGGCCGTCCCAGCGAGTCGTTGAGCGCGGCGATGAACGCCGGCGAGGGGTCGCGGCAGAGATCGGCCAGCGCCTGACGCACCCGCGGATCGAGGAAACGCTCGGAGCTGAGACGGTCGAGGTCGCCGCGCGCGACCGCTGCGCGATGCAGGAGCTCGAGGTTCGCGGCAGCCTCGGCGTTCGCGCCGCCGGCGACCTCCTCGAGCGTCACTTCGAAGAGCAGCCCGCGGTCGCCCTCCGGCTGCTCGCTGGTCTTGAAGACGCGGTAGGTGACGCCATTGGTGAGAACGCACCACGGAGCGCCGTCGGCGGCCGCGAGCGTCAGCGTGTGTTCGACGAATGTCGGATCGTCGACGCGCTCCATTACGCCCCGCGCCTGGATCAGCATCGCCGTCTCGTCGGCGATCCGCAGCGAATAGGCGATCGAAACCGAGTCGCTGAGCGGCCAGTCGCGCACGACCTGTCCGAGATCACTCGTGTCCCAGCCCAGGGTGGCGAGCATCGGCTCGATCAGGAGCGCTCGCGTGTTGCCGCTGTTGCCGAGCGGGCCGCGGAGCCGATCGACGATCCCGGCCAGGCGAGTTGCCTCGTCGATGAGTGGCATGCGGGCCAATCATAGGGGTGTCGTACGGACCCCGATCGACGTTTCTCGACAATCGAATCCGTGTGTCGCGCGCGCCAGCGCGCGAGCCGGGACTGCGAATAAGCTGCACGCGGTGTTCTCGAAGGTTCTGGTCGCCAACCGCGGCGAGATCGCGGTACGAATCATTCGCGCGCTGGAGGAACTCGGGATCGCGAGCGTCGCGGTCTATTCGGAGCTCGATCGCGACGCCGTCCACAGCGTGCGCGCCGACGAGGCATACCTGCTCGGGCCGGCGGAGGCCGCCGCGAGCTACCTGAATATCGAGCGGCTCCTCGAGGTCGTCGCCGAGTCCGGCGCCGAGGCAATCCACCCGGGCTACGGCTTCCTTGCCGAGAATGCCGAGTTCGCCGCTCGCTGCGAAGCGGCTGGGATCGTCTTCATCGGCCCGTCCGCGAGCGCGATCGAAGCGATGGGTTCAAAGACGCGCGCGCGCGAGCTGATGGCCGCCGCCGGCGTGCCGATCGTCCCGGGCACGACCGCGCCGGTGAAGACGGTCGCCGCGGCGCGCAAGATCGTCGATTCGCAGATCGGCTATCCGGTGGCGGTCAAGGCCTCGGGAGGCGGCGGCGGAAAGGGGCTGAGGGTCGCGGCATCGGAGGCGGAGCTCGCCGATGCCTTCGACGGTGCGGCGCGCGAGGGCGAGCGCTTCTTCGGCGACGCGACGGTCTATCTGGAGCGCTACCTGCCCGATCCGCGTCACGTCGAGGTGCAGGTGCTCGCCGACGCGCACGGCAGCGTCGTCCACCTCGGCGAGCGCGACTGCTCGGTTCAGCGCCGCCACCAGAAGCTGATCGAGGAGTCCCCGGCGCCGCCGCGCGTCGTCGACGCAAAGCTGCGCCAGCGCATCGGCGCGATCGCGGTCGAGGCGGCGCGGGCGATCGACTATCGCGGGGCGGGCACGATCGAGGGCCTGCTCGTCGGAGGCGACTACTACTTCCTCGAGATGAACACCCGTGTCCAGGTCGAGCACTGCGTGACCGAGATGACGACCGGCATCGACATCGTCAAGACAGGCATCCGTGTCGCCGCCGGCGAGCGGCTGCCATTCGGACAGGAAGACGTGGTCCTGCGCGGCCACGCGATCGAGTGCCGGATCAACGCCGAGGACGCCGCCCAGCGCTTCCTGCCCACGCCGGGGCAGATCGCGACCTACCGGGAGCCCGCCGGCCCTGGGGTGCGCGTCGATTCCGGCGTCCGAGCCGGTTCGGTGATCTCCGCGAGCTATGACCCGATGATCGCCAAGCTGATCGTCTGGGACTCAGACCGCGACGCGGCGACCGCGCGGATGCTGCGGGCGCTTGACGAGTTCGAGATCACCGGCCTGACGACGCTCGTGCCGTTCCACAAGCGGCTGCTTGCAAGCAAGCAGTGGGCAGCCGCCCAGACCTGCCGCGACCTGATCGAGGATGAGGCCTGGCTCGCGAAGACCGCTTCGGAGCAGGCGCCCGAGGCCATCGAGGGCGACGACGAGGTCACGCTCGATTACACGGTCGAGGTCTCGGGCCGCCGCTTTGCCGTTCGCGTCAGCGGCACGGGCGCCAGCCCGGCGCCTGCCGCCGCGGCTGCGCGCCAGGCGCCGCGTCGCGCGGCGCGGGGGGGTACGAACAGCAACTCGGCGGCGGGCGGCGACGTGCTGCGCAGCCCGATGCAGGGGACGGTGCTGAAGATCGCCGTCGAAAAGGGCGCGAAGGTCGAGCAAGGCGCGCTGATCGCGATCATTGAGGCGATGAAGATGGAGAACGAGGTCACCGCGCACAAGGCGGGAACGATCTCCGAGCTCCCGATCTCGGTCGGCGCCTCGGTCGCCTCCGGGGACAGCCTCGCGGTGATCGACTCCTCATGACCGCCGTCTGGGTCGCCACGCCAGCGCAGGCGGCTGATGTGACGCGCCTGCTGCTCGCCTTCCGCGACTGGTTCGAGTCCGAGGAGCCGAGCACCGAGTCGATGGCGGCCTCGGTCGCCGCGCTGATCGAGGACCCCGCGACCGAGTACCTGCTCGGGCGCGACGGCGAGGCCGAGCCGCCGTGCGGGGTCTGCCAGCTTCGCTTTCGCCACTCCGTTTGGACCGGCACGCCCGACTGCTGGCTCGAGGACCTCTACGTCGCCGACTCAGGACGCGGACGGGGTGTCGGGCGGGCGCTCGTCGAGCTCGCGTGCGATCGGGCGCGGCTGCGCGGTGCGGAGCGGATCGAGCTCGACACGAACGAGACGAACGCGACAGCGATCGCGCTCTATGAGTCGCTCGGCTTCTCAGCTGCAAGCAAGGTCCACGGCCCGGTCACCGGCCGGGACATGTTCATGGGGCGGCGCCTCTAGGCCGCGTCAGCGAGCGCCGGCGTCGTGGCGCGCAACGGCGTGAGCGATCAGCGCGGCTCGCTCCGCGGCTCGCGATACAGAGACGCTCGAGGAGTGCGGGCGCGAGCCGTGGCGGCGATTGCGAAACCGTGCGGCGTGCGCACCCTCGACGACATCGCCGCGGGCCGCCGCTCGGCACAGTCCGAGCGCGAGCACGGCGATCGCGAACCAGGCCAGCACACCGATGAGCACGTCGAGGCCCACGACCCTCTACTCGACGGCGGGGCGCGGGAGCATTAGCGGCTCTGGACGCACAGACGGGTCGGCTGAGTAGTGACGCTGCTGCAACGCCTGCCCTCTCACTTGGACCTACCCCACTTCGACCGGCGGTGAGGGAATCCCTCCCCGACCAGACCCCGCCATCCCGCGGGCCCTCGTCGCGAAGCATACCCAAAAGGATGGGGTGGTTTTTCACCAGTTGGGGTGGTGATCCGGAGGGTACTTAGCGCCTCGGACCGCTGCTAGCGTCGCCGGTGGCGGGCCGGCCCGCCGCGGCAAGGGTACGCAATTTGAGCGAATCGGCGAACACGGGCTTGGCACGTCGTGGTTTCCTTCTCCCTGGGGCGGGGAACGGGATCTAGGGCCCGCAGGCCGCCGGGGGAACGAACCGCCAAAAAAATTACGCGCAGGCCGCTGGGAGGCGCCAGGTTGTCTCAGGAAACGGTGCGACGAGGAGACCGCGAACGGGTCGAGGAGTCGTCGGCGCGGCCACTCCGCGGCGTCTTCCGTCTCGCCAGGCCGCTAGCCCGAATCTCGCTCTTCGAAGGCCCGGCAGGGGCCGCGACGCTGCGTCGCGACCGCGTCTACCGGCGCTCGCTTGCGGTCGCCGACGCAGTCGCCACGCTCGGCGCGCTCGAATGCGCGATCGCGTTCACCGGCTCGGCCACGCACCTCAGCTTCCTGATCGTCGCCGGCCTGGTCGTGGTCGCCGTTGGCAGCGCCAAGCTGCTCGGCCTCTACGACCGCGACGAGCTACTCCTGCGCAAGAGCACTCTCGACGAGGCTCCGTCGGTGTTCCAGCTGGCGACGCTGTTCGCCCTGCTCGTCTCGCTGTCGAGTTGGCAGATGCTTCACGGAAAGCTGCGCTCGCCGCAACTGCTCGCCGTCTGGGCGCTGATGTTCATCTTTACGCTGCTCGCGCGCTGGTTCGCGCGGCACTACGCCCATCGTGTCACCGCCGCCGAGCGATGCCTGGTCGTCGGCGGCACGCAGGCCGCCGATGCGCTCGCCACGCGGCTCGATGCGACCGGCTCGGTCAACGCGGTCCTCGTCGGAAGCCTCGAGCTGGGCGGCGGGGCGTCAGAGGAGCGCGAGGCCGCGCTGCGCGCACTGGAACGGACCATCGTCGAGGACGACGTCCACCGCGTGATCCTCGCCCCCTGGGCGACCGACAATGAGCTCGTCCTCGACGTGGTGCGGCTCGCCAAAAGCCTCGGCGTCAAGGTCAGCCTCCTCCCGCGGCTTTTCGAGGTGATCGGCTCGTCGGTCGTCTTCGACGACGTTCGCGGGTTGACCGTCCTCGGCGTCAAGCGTTTCGGGCTGACGCGGTCTTCGCTGGCGATCAAGCGGGCGACGGACATCGTCGTCTCGCTCGTGGCCATCGTCGCCCTCGCGCCGCTGCTCGTCGTGATAGCGGCGCTGATCCGCCTCGAGGGCCGCGGGCCGATCCTCTTCCGCCAGACGCGCGTTGGCCGCGACGGCGTGTGTTTCTCGATGCTCAAGTTCCGGAGCATGGTCGTCGACGCCGAGGCGATGAAGCCGAAGCTTGCCGCCGAGACCGGGCCTCACAAGGGCGAGCTGTTCAAGATCGCCGACGATCCGCGCATCACCCGCGTGGGCGGCTGGCTGCGGCGCGGCGCACTCGACGAGCTACCCCAGCTCTTCAACGTGCTGCACGGCAACATGAGCCTCGTCGGACCGCGTCCGCTGGTCGTCGACGAGGATGCGCTGGTCCACGGGTGGCATCGTCGCCGGCTCCACCTGACGCCCGGCATGACGGGTCCGTGGCAGGTCCTCGGCTCGAGCGCTCCGCTGGCGGAGATGGTCAACATGGACTACCTCTACATCGCCAACTGGTCCCTGTTCGCCGACGTGAAGATCATGCTGCGCACAGCGCTGCACGTAGTCAGCGGCCGCCGCGCCTGAGGCCTAGCTGTAGGCCAGTCTCGCCACGTTCGCCGCGTGCAGCCGGCGCTGCTCGCCGTCGTCGCGTCCGCGCGGGAGTCGCGCGGTCTCCTCGCTAAGCCCCGCCAGGTAGGCGCGATCCTCTTCGAGCAGCCGTAGCCCGGCGTCGCGCTCGAGGGCTCCCCCGTGCCCGGCGACCAGCCAATCCGCCTGCGCCACGAGCGGCTCAAGGCGCGAGAGCGTCGCCGCGTAGGCCTCGGGCGACCCCTCGAGAACGGGTATCTCAACCGGCGAGAGGTAATCCCCGGCGACGAGCACGCCCGCCCACGGGATCCAAACGGCCATGCCGTCCACCGTGTGCCCGTCGGCGGCGTGGAGCTCGAGCTCTGAGTCGCCGAGCCCGCAGTAGCCGGGCACCGGCAGGGCGTCGACCGAGCCGAGCGCGAGGGATCCCTCGCGCTCGAGGTAGAAGCGCTCGTCGAAGTCGCGGAGCTCGCGCTGGGCTGCGCCGGGGTGCTCTTCGAGTCGCCCGGCCGTGGTCGCGGCCACGCCCAGCGAGGCGCCCGGAAAGGCGAGCCGGCCGAGCAGGTGATCCCAATCGCCGTGCGTCGCGAGCAGGCCGCTAAAGGAAAAGCCCGCCTGCTCGAGCAGCGAGGGCAAGAGCTCCAGCTCATCGGGAAAGACCGGCGAGTCGATCAGGAACGCCTCATCACCGCTTCGCACGACCGTCGCCGCCGTCCGCCAAGCGCGACTCTCAACGACGATCACGTCGCGATGGACGCTGAGAACGCGCACGCGCCGCGCTCAGGCGACGCCAAGCAGCTTTGCGGCCTCGCGCAGGTTCGGAACCTCGGCCGTCGGCTTGCGCTGGCCGGAGTCGAGCGTCTCCTTGTGGCGGTTGACCCAGATGACCGGCACCTTCGCCTTAACGCAGGGCTCGATGTCGTGGTAGTAGCTCGAGGCGACGTGGACCCAGCCCTTCTTCCCGCCGATGCGCCGAGCGCACTCGGTGAAGTGGGCCGGGTCGGGCTTGTAGGAGCGGACCTGCTGGGCCGTTACGACGAGGTCGAAGTCGGTCTGAATGTGGCGGCGGGTCTGCCCGAGCAGCTTGTCGTCGATGTTCGAGATCAGCCCGAGGCGGTATTTCTTCGAGAGCTTCTCGAGCGCCGGGCGCACCTCGCGGAAGAGCTGCCAACTCTGTACGGAGTCGGGCAGGAAGCCCGAGCGCGACGGCTCGAGCGGCCAGCCGAGCCGCTTCGAGATCTCGACGGCCGTGCGGCGAAGAACCTCCGCGTACAGCTCGTAGGAGCCGCTCTCGATCTGGCGCGAGATCTCGTGAAAGAGCGGGATCACCTCATCGCGCTCGATCGTGAAGCCGTCGCGAGCCGCCTCCCTCTCAAAGGCGTCCCAGACTCCACCCTCCCAATCAATCAGGGTTCCGTACACATCAAAGGTCACAAAGGTCGTCTTGGCGGGTAGCGGCATCGTTTGAGCTTGGCTCCTCAGGTTTGTAACCGTCAATTATGAACGTCGAATAGAGTCCGCGCCGCCCCGATGGATCTGCTCGAGTACCAGGGAAAGCAGCTCTTCGCGCGGCACGGTCTTCCCGTGCCCGCAGGCGAGCCGGCGCGCTCGGTCGATGAGGCGGTCGCCGCCGCCAACCGGATCGGCTATCCCTGCGCGATCAAGGCGCAGGTGCAGATCGGCGGCCGCGGCAAGCTCGGCGGCATCAAGATCGCCAACGATGAGGCGGCTGCGCGCGAGCATGCGGAGGCGATCCTCGGGATGGACATCAAGGGCCTGACGGTTCACGAGGTGTGGGTCGAGGGGGCCTCGCAGATCGAAGCCGAGCTGTACGCGTCGTTCGTGTTCGACCGCGGCGCCAAGGCGCCGCTGGCGATGCTCTCGACGCGCGGCGGCATGGACATCGAGGCCGTCGCCGCGGAAACGCCCGAGGCGATCGCAACGCTCCACGTCGACCCGCTGATCGGCTTCCAGCCCTTTCACGGCCGCCGCCTGGCCTACGAGGCCGGCGTCGACGCCGACCTCGTCCGCCCAATCGGCGCGTTCCTAGAGCGCCTCTACAGGACGTTCGAGGCCGAGGAGGCAATGCTCGTCGAGGTCAACCCGCTGATCGTCACCCCCGAGCGCACGCTCGTCGCGCTCGACGCGAAGGTCACACTCGATGGCAACTCGCTCTACCGCCATCCCGAGAACGCGGAGCTTCGCGACCTCTCGAGCGAGAACGCCCAGGAGCGCATGGCCGCCGAGCGCGGCCTGACCTACGTCAAACTCGACGGTGACATCGGGATCCTCGGCAACGGAGCCGGCCTCGTCATGTCGACGCTCGACGTCGTCGCCCAGTACGGCGGCAAACCTGCGAACTTTCTCGACACGGGCGGCGGCGCGAGCTCGGAGACGGTCAAGGCGGCGGTCGAGGTGATCGTCTGGGATCCGGGCGTCAAGGCCGTCCTCTTCAACATCTTCGGCGGCATCACGCGCTGCGACGAGGTGGCGCGCGGCCTGATCGACGCGTTTGCAGAGATCGAGCCGAGAGTGCCGTTCGTCGTGCGCCTCGACGGGACCAACGGCGAGGAGGGACGCGCGCTACTGGCGAACGCCAACCTGCCGAACGTCCATCCCGCCACGACGATGGACGAGGCCGCCGAGCGCGTCGTGGGACTCGCCGCGTGAGCGTCCTCGTCGATCGCGATACGCGGCTGTGCGTCTCGGGCATCACCGGCCGCGAGGGCAGCTTCCACACGCTCAACAACCGCGCCTATGGGACGAACGTGGTTTCCGGCGTAACGCCCGGCAAGGGAGGGCAGGAGCTCGAGGGAATCCCGGTCTTCGACACCTTCCACGAGGCGGTGGCGGCAAGCGGCGCCAACACGGCGATGGTCTTCGTGCCGCCGCCTTTTGCCGCCGACTCGATCCTCGAGGCGGCCGACGCGGGAATCGCCACGATCATCACGATCACCGAAGGGATCCCGGCCCACGACGAGCTGCGCGTCTATACGCACCTCCACCGTTCACCGGACGTCCGACTGATCGGCCCGAACTGCCCCGGCGTTCTCTCCCCCGGCAAGGCGAACGTCGGCATCATCCCCGCGTCGTTCTTTCGCGAAGGCAACATCGGCGTTGTGTCTCGCTCCGGCACGCTGACCTACCAGGTCGGCAACGAGCTCGCCCAGCGCGGCTTCGGCAACTCCTCGATCGTCGGCATCGGAGGCGATCCGGTGCCGGGGTCGAGCTTCGTCGACGTGATCAAGCTTTTCGAGGCCGACGAGCAGACCGAGCTGATCGTGATGAGCGGCGAGATCGGCGGCGATGCCGAGGAAACGGCGGCGCGCTACATCTCAGAACACGTCTCAAAGCCGGTCGTCGCCTACATCGCGGGCTTCACGGCGCCCGAGGGCAAGACTATGGGCCATGCCGGGGCGATCGTGTCCGGCTCGAAGGGCACCGCCAAGGCGAAGGCCGAGGCCCTCGAGGCCGCCGGCGTTCGCGTCGCCCGCACGCCGACCCAGGTCGCAGAGATCGCAGTCGACGTGCTTAGCTGAGACCTGCGATGCCCGACTCGCCGCCACTCTCCTTCGCCAGGGGCGCCCCGTCGCTCGACATCATCGACGTCGATGGGCTGCGCGAGGCTGCGCAGCGCGCGTTCGCCAACGACCCGGGCGGCGTCACCCGCTACGGGACCGCCGTCGGCTACGAGCCGCTGCGACGCTGGATCGCCGAGCGACACGACGTCGCCGAGAACCAGGTGCTCGTGACCAACGGCTCGATGCAGGCCGACGCGTTCCTGTTCGACGAGCTCGTCAAGCCCGGCGATGAGGTCGTCGTCGAGCTGCCGACCTATGACCGCACGCTGCTGTCGCTGCGCCAACACGGCGCGAAGATCACAGCGATCGCGCTCGAGCCCGACGGCATCGACACGCTCGCGCTGTCGGAGGCACTCGACGGCGGGCTGACGCCGAAGCTCGCCCACATCATCCCCAACTTCCAGAACCCCGCCGGCTATACCCTCGCCGGCCACAAGCGCGAGCGGCTGCTCGAGCTGGCCGCCCAGCACGGCTTCGTGATCTTCGAGGACGATCCCTACATCGCGCTGCGCTTCCGCGGTGAGGCGCTGCCGACGATGCTCTCACTCGACGCAGGAGCAGGCCACGTCGTCTACGCCTCGTCGTTCTCAAAGACGGTCTGCCCGGGGATCCGCGTCGGCTTCCTGATCGGCTCCGTTGAGCTGATCGCGGCGATCGTCGAACGGGCGACGAACACCTACATCTCGCCGAGCATGATCGACGCGGGGATCGTCTACGAGTTCTGTGTCTCGGGCGCGATCGAGCGCTCGATCGAGACCGTTCGCGCGGCGCTTCAGGAGCGCGTCGACACACTGGCGGCGGAGCTGCGGGAGAGGATCCCGGGGGCCTCGTTCGTCGCGCCCGACGGCGGCTACTTCCTGTGGGTCAACCTCCCCGACGGGCTCGACGATCCCGCGGCGGTGCTCCGAGCGGCCTCGGCACAGGGACTCGCCCTCGTCAGCGGCGACGATTTCGTGCCCGACGGCGGCTCGGGCGCGGTACGCATCGCGTTCTCCGGCGTCACGCCCGACGAGATCCGCGACGGCGTCGCCCGCCTGGCCGCGGCTATCGAGACGCTCGGCTAGCGACCGTAGCGCTGTGCGCCGAGCACGAGTTGCTCGGGGAGTGCGACGCGCGCGGGCGGCGATGGGTCCGCCGTGACCGAGACCGTCTCGGCGACGCTGCGCGTGATCGTCGAGGTGCCATCGGCGGTCTCGACGACGATCTCCTCGCTGTCGCTCTGAATCACAGTCCCCTCGAGTCCCGGCTCGAGGCCGGTGGCGCGCAGGTAATGCAACAGGTCCTCGGCCTCGTTCTCGAAACGCAGCACGCAGATTCGCGCTCCCTCGCTGACATCCGCCAGCGGCACGCCGGGAAGACGGTTGCCGACGCGAATCGGGTGGCCGTGGGGGCAGGTCGTCGCGTCGCCGATCGCGGCGAGCATGCGCTCCTCGAGCACCGGTGACATCGCGTGCTCGAGCCGCTCGGCCTCCTCGTGAACCTCATCCCAGGGGATGCCGAGGACGTCGGTCAGGAAGCGCTCGATCAGGCGGTGGCGCCCGACGATCTCCTCGGCGAGGCGCTCGCCGGGCTCGGTG
The DNA here is from genome assembly GCA_035308005.1 of Solirubrobacteraceae bacterium. GTDB lineage: Bacteria > Actinomycetota > Thermoleophilia > Solirubrobacterales > Solirubrobacteraceae > Palsa-513. The sequence goes on along the minus strand of DATGHN010000327.1, from coordinate 4,516 downwards.
AAGCCGATCAGCTTGTCCGCGGAGCGGGTGATGAAGCCCTCTCGCTCGAGGCGGCCGATCATCTCGTGCACGGCCGGCGGCGAGAGCTGCATCGCGCGCGCGACGTTGGCGCCGGTCATCTGGAGGCCGGCCTCGTGCAGCCAGTAGAGCGTCTCGAGGTAGCCGCGCTCGGCGTCGGTGAGCTCAGGATCGGCCATGCGCTGGACTGTAGCGGGCAGCGCTAGTCTGGCGGCCGATGCAGTTTGGAATAGAGCCACAGCTCGCGAAAGCCGCGAAAGAGCTGCCGCTCGGCGACGAATGGGCCTACGAGCAGAAGTACGACGGGTTCCGGGCGATCGCCTTCGTCGACGCGGATGGCCTACGGCTTCAGTCGCGAACTGGGAACGATTTGACGCGCTACTTCCCGGAGCTCTCGCTGCCCGCGGGCCGCTACGTTCTCGACGGCGAGATCGTCGTCGACGGCGACGGCGAAACACAGGCATTCGGTTCGCTTCAGCTTCGACTGCACCCGGCGGCCTCGCGGATCGAGCGACTGTCGGCTGAGCTGCCCGCCTCCTACGTCGCCTTCGACCTGCTCGAGCTTGACGGACTCGAACTGCTCGCGGAGCCGTTCGGGCGCCGCCGCGAGGCGCTCGAGAAGCTCGGCGGCGTGCGGCGATCCGAGCTCGTGCGCGACCCGGCCGAAGCCGAGCGCTGGCTCGATGCCACCGAGGGCGTCGTCGCCAAGCGCCTAGATGCCGCCTACGCCCCGGGAAAGCGGACGGCGATGGTCAAGGTCAAGCGCCTGCGCACGCTCGACTGCGTCGTGATGGGCTACAGGCCGGGCATTGAGCCGGAGACGGTCGGTTCGATCATCCTCGGGCTCTACGAGTCCGGCGGAACGCTTCGACCGATCGGCCACAGCTCGGCCTTCTCGGCGAAGCGCAAGCGCGAGCTGCGCACTGAGCTGGCGGCGCTTGAGACCGGCGCTCGCGGCAGCGGTGAGGCGAGCCGCTGGACCGCCGACCGCGAGCTCGAATGGGTCGAGCTTCGGCCTGAGCTGGTTGTCGAGGTCAGCTACGACCACGTCAGCGACGGGCGGATTCGCCACGGCACGAAGATCGTTCGCTGGCGCGAGGACAAGCCGCCGCGCGAGTGCACGATCGACCAGCTGCACTGATGGCGCTACGGGCGGCCAGGTGAAGCCGCCTTTGCACATCGTCGCGATGGAGCCCGGAGGGGCCGGCAGGCTCGCACTACGCTTCGGACTGTGATCGATCTCCATTGCCACCTCCTACCCGGCATCGACGACGGCCCGGCGACGATGGCGGAATCGCTGTTGCTGGCGCAGGCGGCGGTCGCGGACGGCACCGGGACCATGGTCGCCACGCCGCACGTCAACGAGCGCTACCCCAACTCTGCCGACAGCATCCGCGCGCTCGTGACAAGCCTCGAGGGAGCGCTCGCCGCCGCCGCGCTGCAGCTGGAGATCCGTCCCGGAGCCGAGATTGCGATGACGGTCGCGGCGGGCTTGCCGGACGAGACGCTCGCTGGCCTAACGCTTGGCGGCGGAGGATGGCTCCTGCTGGAGCCGCCCTTCGTCCTCGTATCGCCCGCCCTTGAAGGTGTCGTCGCGGACGTGATGGACCGGGGCTTTCGCGTCGTTGTTGCCCACCCCGAGCGCTGCCCCGTGTTTCTGCGCGATCGCAGCCAGCTCGAGCGGATGGTGGAGGCCGGCGCGGGCACCGCCGTGACGGCCGGGGCGCTCGACGGTCGCTTCGGTCGCGATGTGCGGCGTTTCGCGCTGAAGCTCGCCGGCGACGGCCTCATGCATTGCGTCACCTCCGACGCGCACGACGATCGGCGGCGACCGCCAACGGTGAGCAAGGAGGTTGAGCGGGCAGGCCTCGGCCACCTCGCGCGATGGCTGACGGAGGAGGTGCCCTCAGCGATCCTTGCCGGAGCTGAGATTCCCCCTCGGCCAAGCGAAGCTGACGAACGATCCGCTCGTCGCGGCCGCCGCTGGCTTCGCAGCTGACGCGGCGCGGCGCCCCGGGTCCTAGCTTTCCGCCCCCGGCGGATCCTTGCGCGCCCGCGACGGCTGAACGCGCTTGCCCTCGCCGGGCGCCTTCGGGAAGTTCGGTGGCCACGGGGCATCGCCGAGGCCCTCGGCCTCGTCACGCGATGCCAGCTCGAGCAGGCTGTCGAGCGAACCGGCATTGCCGTCGATCGTCGCCGACGGGTCGCCGCGTTCGCGAAGCCGCGCCGGAACCGTGTCGAGACGCAGCTCGGCGGGCTCCACGTCGTCGAGCTCGGCCCAGTCGAATGGGCACGAGACACGCGCATCGGGTACGGCCCGCACCGAATAGGCAGACGCAACCGTTCGGTCGCGGGCGTTCTGGTTGTAGTCGACGAATACTCCGATGCGCTCTTCCTTCCACCACTTGCTGGTGGCACGCCCGGGCATCCGTCGTTCGACTTCGCGGGCGAGCGCGAGTGCTGCGCGGCGGACATCCTGGAACCCGCGCTGCGGATGGATGCGGACGTTGACGTGGATGCCGCGCGAGCCCGACGTCTTCGGATAGCCGACGAGCTGGTGCTCGACCAGCACGTCGCGGACGCAGCCCGCTACGGCGCGGACCTCGTCGAACGCGACGTCCGGCATCGGATCGAGGTCGACGCGCAACTCGTCCGGGCGATCGAGGTCTCGTCTTCGCACCGGCCAGGGGTTCCAGTCGATCACGCCGAGATTGACCCCCCAAGCGAGATGCGCCGCATCGGACACGACTAGCTCGCGTGCCGAGCGCCCACTCGGAAAGTGGACAGTCGCCGTGGCAAGCCACTCCGGAGCTGTCTCGGGTACGCGCTTCTGGAAGAAGAAGTCGCCTGCGACGCCGTTGACCCAGCGCTTGAGCGTGGTTGGGCGCTCGCGCAGATGGAGCACCACCGCCTCGGAGCAGTCGAGGTAGTAGTTGAGGAGGTCGAGCTTCGTAAAGCCGGGTTCTGGGAAGAAAACCTTCGAGGGGTTCGAGATGCGGACCTCACGCCCAGCCACCTCGACTGTGATCGCCTCGGACTTCGGGCTCATCTGCGGCTTCGGCGAGAACGCATCCCCTGGGAGAATGCCGCACCGTGGACCTCGGCGGCCGCCCGATTCTCGTCGCGCCGGACTCCTTCAAGGGAACGATGTCGGCGACGACGGTGGCTTCCGCCATCGGTCGCGGCCTCGCGGCGGCCGGGCGCCTCGCGGACCTGGCGCCGGTCGCTGACGGCGGCGAGGGCACGATGGACGTTCTCCTCGACGCGCTCGGCGGAGAGCTCATCGCCGTCGAAGCGCACGACGCGTTGGGGCGTCAAATCGAGGCGCGGTTCGCGCTCCTAGGCGACGGTCGCACGGCGGTCGTCGAAGTCGCGGCAGCCAGTGGGCTGACGCTGATCGCGGAGGAGGAGCGCGACGCCGAGGCCGCTTCGAGCGCCGGAACCGGCGAGCTGATCGCCGCTGCCGCGGCACGCGGCGCTCGCGAGATCCTCGTCGCCGCCGGGGGGAGCGCCACCACAGACGGTGGCCGCGGGGCAATCGAGGCAGTCGGCGATCTGAACGGCGCCAAGCTGACCGTTCTGTGCGACGTGCGCACTCCGTTTGAGCAGGCGGCCGCGGTCTACGCGCCGCAGAAGGGAGCAGACGCCGCCGCGGTGCGCCGTCTGACGCGTCGCCTCATGTCATTTGGGCTGCCACGTGGCGTGGCGATGACCGGCGCGGCGGGGGGCCTTTCCGGCGGCCTTTGGTCGAAGCTCGGCGCGAAGCTCGTCGCCGGCGCGCCGTTCGTCCTCGACGCGGTCGACTTCGACCGCCGGATGCTCGAGAGCGCCGCCGTGATTGTCGGCGAGGGGCGGCTTGACCCGACGAGCCTCCAGGGCAAGGTCGTCTCGGAGATCGCGACGCGAGCGCGACAGAGCGGCGTTCCGGCCTACGCGATCGTGGGAAGCCGCGCATTGGACGATTTCGACGCAAGGATCCTCGACCTCCAAGAGATTCACGAGGCGGGCGACGCGCGAACGGTTGCGGCTGCGGCACGGTCGCTGGCTGGTGCCATCTCGTCGCGCCCGCTACCCTCGCACGCGTGAGCACGGACCCCGGCCCCGAGCCGCCCGCCGCGTCGGCTCGCCCGCCTGTGCTGACCCGCGCGCAGGCGTCACTGCCCGGTGCGCGGCGCGCCGTCGTGATCGGCGCGGGGTCCTTCGGGACCGCGATCGCGGTGCTCCTGGCGCGCGCCGGCCTGCGGGCAACGCTGCAGACGCGCAGCGAGACCCAGGCCACCGAGCTCGCCGAAAAGCGCGTCAACGAGACCTACCTGCCGGGGATCGAGCTCCCAGCCGCGCTTCGTATCGAGCCGATCTACAGCGGGGTGACGCGGGCCGACTACGTGTTTCTCGCGGTTCCCTCGACGTCGCTTGCCGGGGTGATCGCCGCATTGCCGACGGCCGGGCTCGGCCGTCGCGCCGCGGTGGTGTCGCTCTCCAAGGGCCTCGTGGCCCC
>DATGHN010000326.1:0-7330 GCA_035308005.1 Solirubrobacteraceae bacterium | reverse complement strand
GATCTCTCCGGAAAGGTTGCGCTTGTCACCGGTTGCCGGCGCGGCATCGGTCTCGCAATGGCCCTGGCGCTCGCCAGCGCCGGCGCCGACATCATCGGCGTCAGCGCGAACCTCGAGGCCGACGGTGGCGAGGCGCAGCGGGGCGTCGAGGCGCTCGGCCGCCGCTTCACCGCTCTGCCAACTGATCTGGGCGACCGCGCGGCGGTGCGCGAGCTCGCTCAGCACGTACTGCGCCACGAAGCGCCCGTCGACGTCCTGGTCAACAACGCCGGCACGATTGAGCGCCTGCCCGCGGTCGAGCATGACGAGGACATCTGGGACCGGGTGCTCGAGATCAACCTGAACGCGCCATTCCTGCTCGCCCGCCTGCTCGGTCGCCAGATGATCGAGCGCGGTCAAGGCAAGATGATCTTCACCGCGTCGATGCTGAGCTTCCAAGGCGGCATCGGCGTAGCGAGCTATACCGCGACGAAATCGGCGATCGCCGGGATCGTTCGCGCCCTCTCGAATGAGTGGGCGCCGATGGGCGTCAACGTAAACGCGATCGCCCCCGGCTACATCGCGACGGACAACACCCAAGCGCTTCGTGCGGACGCACTTCGCAGCCGTTCGATCCTCGATCGAATCCCGGCCGGGCGCTGGGGCGAGCCAAACGATCTCGCCGGCGCCACGATCTTTCTTGCAGCGAGAGCATCCGACTACGTTTGCGGCACCGTGGTCGCCGTCGACGGCGGATGGCTGGCACGGTGATCACCGACAGCGTCATCGAGCACGTATGCAGCCGCCGCGTGATTCCGGTCGTCACGCGACTCGAACAAGACCGCGTTCGAGACCTCGTCCGAGCGCTCAAGCGCGCCGGGCTCCCGTTGGTCGAGCTCACGCTCCGAACTGAGTCCTCCGCCGCCGTTCTGCGGGCGCTTGCCGCCGATGACGAGCTCCTCGTTGGCGCCGGAACCGTGATCCGCGCCGAGCAGGTCGACCTTGCCATGGAGGCCGGGGCGCGCTTCGTCGTTACCCCGGGATTCAGTCACGAGGTGATGCAACGCTGCCGCGAGGTCGCGATGGCGGTCATCCCGGGAGTCGCGACCGCCACCGACATCATCGCGGCGCTCGACCACGGCTGCGACGTGATGAAGTTCTTTCCAGCCGAGCCGAGCGGCGGCACGACCGCGCTGCGCGCGCTCGAGGGGCCGTTCCCGGACGTTCGCTTCGTCCCAACCGGCGGCGTCAACGCAGCAAATGCCGGGAACTACCTTCGCCTTCGGTCGGTCGCCGCAGTCGGCGGCAGCTGGATGGTGGCCCCGGGGCTGCTCGACGCGAGGGAGTTCGACACCGTGACGCGCCTCACCGCCGAGGCGGTTGCGCTCGCGGCCGAAGCCCGCCCGTGACGCGCTTTGAGATCCGCGAAGCGCGCAGCTGCCGCTACGACCTCGTGGCGCTTGGCGAGGTCATGCTGCGCCTTGACCCGGGCGAGGACCGCGTCCGCACGGCGCGCTCGTTTCGGGTCTGGGAGGGCGGCGGTGAATACAACGTCGCGCGGGGCCTGCGGCGCTGCTTCGGACTGCGAACGGCGATTGTCACGGCGCTCGCCGACAACGACGTCGGGCGCCTGCTCGAGGATCTGATGCTTCAGGGCGGCGTCGACACGTCATTGGTGCAATGGGTGCCCTATGACGGCGTCGGGCGCTCGGTACGCAACGGGCTGAACTTCACCGAGCGAGGCTTCGGCGTGCGTGGCGCGATCGGCGTCTCCGATCGCGGGCACTCGGCGGCGTCTCAAATCGCTCCCGGTCAGATCGACTGGGAGCATCTGTTCGGAGCGATCGGTGTGCGCTGGCTGCACACCGGCGGGATCTACGCCGCGCTCTCCCCGACGACACCGGCAACGGTCGAGGAGGCAGTCGACGCCGCCTCGCGTCACGGCACGGTTGTTTCCTACGACCTCAACTTCCGCCCGAGTCTGTGGAAGGCGAACGGTGGCCTGACGCGGGCGCGCGAGGTCAACCAGCAGATCGCACGCCGTGTCGACGTGTTGATCGGAAACGAAGAGGACTTCAGCGCCTGCCTGGGCCTCGAGGTCGCGGGGACCGACAGCGATTTCCGCGAACTCGGAACCGACTCGTTTCGCGCGATGATCCTGACCGCGGCTGAGCAGTATCCGAACCTCCAGATCATCGCGACGACGCTGCGCGCGGTGCGTAGCGCGACCGTCAACGACTGGAGCGCGGTCGCGTGGTCACGCGACCGCGGCTTTGTCGAGGCGACGCCACGCCCGGGCCTTGAGATCCTCGACCGCGTCGGCGGCGGCGACAGCTTTGCGGCCGGATTCCTCTACGCCCTGATGCAGGGCCTCGGTCTTGACGCAGCGGTGGAGTACGGCGCGGCACACGGAGCGCTGGCGATGACTACTCCAGGCGACACATCAACTGCCACGCTCGCCGAAGTCGAAGCGCTGGTCCTCGGCGCGAGCGCTCGCGTTCAGCGCTGATCTCGGCCAAGCCCCGCGTATCTGCGGCCGTGCGGGGGACAGTCAGCGAGCCGCGGGCACGGCTCGCGCGAGACCGTAGGTTGCAAAGCCGGTGTCACGAGCCACGGCTGCCTGCTCGGCTGCCGAGAGACCTTCAACGAGGTCCAGGACGAGCTCGAACCAGTGCGCCGCCGTCGTGCGAAGCAAGACGAGCGGCCAGTCACTGCCAACCATGCAGCGCCGCGGGCCAAACACCTCGAGACAATGCTCGAGGTACGGCCGCAGATCGCTCTCCGTCCACCGCGACGGCGCCGCGGTGATCAACCCCGAGAGCTTCAGCGTGACATTTCGGTGCTGCGAGATCGCCGAGATGTCGGCTCGCCACGGGTCGAGTGACCCCTCGATGATGGGCGGCTTGCCGAGGTGGTCGAGCACGAACGACGTCTCCGGGCACGAGCGCACCAGCTCCGCGACGGCCGGCAGCTGATCGTGCGTTGCGCAGACGTCGAACGTGAAGCCGTAGCGGCTGAGCAGGCGGACGCCGTCGACCAAGCGTTTGTCGACGATCTCCTCCGCCGGCCTCCCCTGCAGGAGGCGCCGCACGCCGACGACGAGGGGAAACTCGCGAAGCGCCTCGAGGGCGGGCGCTGCATCGGAGCCCAAATGGATCGGCGCGAACGCGACGATACCTTTGATGAACGAGTGCTCGGCCGCCAGTCCCGCGACCCAGCGGACCTCGTCGAGTCCCTCCTCGTCGCGGCAGTCGGCCTGCACGAAGACGGCGCCGGCGACGTGTTGCGCTCCGGCCTCGTAGTCCTCGGGGCCAAAGCGCCGCTGCAACTCTGGAACCTCCGCGAGCCAGTCGTGATGGCGGCTCGCCGGATCCCAAAAGTGAACGTGGGTGTCGAGGAGTTCTGTCAAGCCGGCCTGCGCCCAATTTGCGATGTGCCGGTGGTCGTGGGTAGCGCAGGGTCAAGATAATACATATGATGTTTGAGGCTAGCAGCTGGCGCTGCGGCGCCGAAGCGGCCCAGCCACCGATGATCCGTCAGCCAACACCCGCTGCTCGGCCGCTATCGGTGAGCAGTCAGCCGCACCTGGGCGAGGAAGACCTCGCCATCGTCACGGGTGGGGGGTCGGGGATCGGCCGAGCAGTGGCGATTCGCTTGGCGCGCGACGGCCGCCGCGTATTGGCAGCTGACCTCGACCTCCCCGCGGCGGAGGCCACCGCCGCGCAGGCCGGCGCAAATGTGACCGCCGCGGCTGTCGACGTGCGCGACGAGGAGAGCGTTCGGGCGCTGATTGACGAGGCGATCCGGATCGGACGGGTCGCTGCGCTCGTCAACGTTGCCGGAGTCGGTTCGACTACGAACGCTCCCGATACGCCGCTCGAGGTCTGGGAGCGCGTCATGGCGGTCAACGCGACCGGGACATTCCTCTGCTGCAAGCACGTCATCCCGCATATGCGGGAGCACGCCGGCGGTGCGATCGTCAACATCGCGAGCGTCGCTGGGCTGGTCGGCATGCGCAACCGCGCCGCCTACTGCGCGTCCAAGGGCGCGGTCGTGGCGCTGACCCGTGCGCTGGCCCTCGATCACGCCCGTGACGGGATCAGGATCAACGCGGTCTGCCCGGGGACGGTCGACACGCCCTGGGTCGAGCGACTGATCGTCGAGGCGGGTGAGACGCTCGACGGGCTGGCGGCGAGGCAGCCGTTGGGGCGGCTCGGCTCGCCGGAGGAGGTCGCGGGAGCTGTCGCATGGCTGCTCGGCCCCGACGCGACGTTTGCCACGGGCAGCGCACTCGTACTCGACGGCGGCTGGACCGCCGGCTGAGCGCACCCGGCGATTGGACGTCGTGCGTGTTGCGGTCCGCCGTGGGGTTCCGGCGGCGACTGGGCTCGTGATCCCGTGGCCAGTAGCAGGCGCATTGACAAGCACCTTGCTACTGATTTACGCTGGCCGAGTCAGACGCGGCCGTCGCGCACCTCGGCGCGTGGCGCCGCCAACCACAGAGGAGCGAGGGACACAGATGAACGGACTGACCCTGCGTCGGCTCTCGGCGATGCTTGCCGCGGCCGCCATCTTCGCGGCGATGAGCGCCGCTTCCGCCAGCGCCGCCTCGACGAACCACACGGGCACGCTTCCTGACGGGACCACCTGGACCGCCGACATTCCGTCGAGCTGGAACGGAAGCCTGATTCTGTACAGCCACGGGTTCGGCACCCTTGCCGCTTCCGATGCGCCGGACCCCGGGACGCAGGGTGAACTCCTCTCAGAGGGCTACGCCCTCGCCGGCTCCTCAGAGGCGCCGCCGACAAGCTCGCTCTGGACTCTTGGGACCGCGGTTCGCGACCAGTTCGCCACGCTGTCGGTGGTCGAGCACACGCTCCTGCCGTCCTCGCCCAGCAAGGTCTACGCGTTCGGAACGTCCATGGGCGGGCTGATCAGCGCGCTCGAGGATCAGGATTCCAACGGCCGCCTCGCGGGGGCGCTGACGACGTGCGGCATCGTCGCGGGCGCGAACAACCTGAACCAGTACCAGCTCGATGGCGAGTACGCGGTCGCGAAGCTCCTCGCGCCAAGCGAGAGCATCCAGCTCGTGAACTTCACTGGAACCGGGTTCCCGAACCCCCAGGCGCTGGGCACCGCCGCGCAGCTGAACGCCGCGGCGGCCGGCGCACAGGCAACCGCACAGGGAAGGGCGCGTCTCGCGCTGGCGATGGCGCTATTGAACGTGTCGCCATGGGGCGACACGGTGGCCGGGGGCGCGCCGGGCCCGATCCCTTCCATCTACGACTACGCCGGGCAGGAGCAGGGGCAGTACGACGATGTGTTCGGCCCGGGGTTCAACGGAATGGACTTCATAGAGGCCGCGCGACCGGCGCTCGAGCAGGCGGCAGGTGGTGACAGCGCCGGCACGATTGGCGTCAACTTCGAGCAGCTGGTCCACGAGTCGTCGTACTATCCGGAGGTCCGCGCGCTCTACAACGAGGCGGGCCTGGATCTGCGAAGCGATATCGCGACGCTAGACGCGGGCGAGAACATCGCTCCCAGCCGCGCTGCGTATCAGTGGAACCAGCAGACCTCCGTTCCGAGCGGCCACCTCCAGGTTCCCGAGCTCGACATGAAGACGGTCTCCGATCAGCTCGTTCCGGTGCAGCAGGAGCGCTATTACAGAGACCTCGTCCGGCACGCCGGCGCAAGCGACCTGCTCGCGCAGTCGTTCGTGGAAGCGCAGGGCCACTGCAACTTCACCCCAGCTGAGCTCGTCGCCGGAGTGCACGCGCTCGCGGCCCGGGTGCAGAGCGGAAGCTGGAGCGGCCTCGCAACGGCGGCAGCGCTCAACACTGCCGCAGACGCGCTGCCCGGGCCGTTGGGTGGCGGGGTGTTCATCCCGTTCTGGCCCGAGCGGTTGACGGCCGGGATCCCGCTAGCGTTCGGCCCGTTCTTCGGCGGACCGGCGTCATTCGCGATCCTCGGTCGGTTGTAGTTCTCTCCCAGCGGTGCGCCCGCTGCGCGAGCAGCGGGCGCACCGCGCCTTGGTCTCACGGATACGCTCCGGCGCTATGAGCGAGGATGCACGGGCGGCTCCGGCGGACGATCCCGAGCCGCCCCTGCCACGGGTCGGCTACCTGATCTACCGCGCCGAGCGGCGCCTGCGGTCTCGCCTCGACGATGCCGTGCGCTCGCACGGCGTCACGACGACCGAGTACGTCACGCTGAGTGTGTTGCGCGCGCGCGACGGCCTCTCCTGCGCGCAGCTCGCGCGCTGGGCGTTCGTGACACCCCAGGCGATGAACCTCGTCGTTTCCGCGCTCGAGCGCCGAAACCTGATCCAGCGGAGCCCCGACCCGGCGCACGGTCGCGTGCTGCGCGCGTCGGTCACCGCCGCGGGGTTGGGCGTTCTCGCGGCCTGCGACGGCGATATGGACTTGATCGAGGACGACATGCTCGAAGGACTCGCGCCTGAGACGCTCGCGGCATTGCGCGCGGCGCTCGCATCCTGCGCCCGCTCGCTTGAGGCGACGCGGCGCCTACCGCGGCCGCGCACCATCGCGGGATCCGAGTAGGCGCTCGAGCTAACCGGCTCGAGGTACCGCGTTCAACGAGCCGTCCCACCGTCGACCTGCTTCGAGCCGAAGCGGCGGTTAAGAACACGACTCGGGATGGCTTTGATTTACGGCCGGATCCCGAGTTGGAACAAGCGGCCGGTCGTGGGCTAGAGGACCGCGCTTGCGAGCGAGCGGCTACGCGATGTCGAGCCCAGCGAGCTTCTTCTGGTCGACGATCAGATCGAGGGCGACGATCCGGCCGTTGGCGATCGTGCAGCCAGCCACCGCGATCGGTGCTTCCGCGGGACCGACCAGCATCCCGATCGCGCCGTTGACGACGGCGGGGCGCCCCTGGGGCGCGAAGCGGCGGCCGCGCGCCAGCACCTCGTTCGCAACGTTCTCGGCGCCGACGATCGGAGGACGCGCTAGTGGATGGTCGCGACCGGCGTCGATCCGGAAGACGATGTCGGGGTCGAGAATCTCGAGCAGCGCCTCGAAGTCTCCCGCGCGTGATGCCGCCAGGAACGCTGTCACGACCCGGCGCTGTTCGGCGAGGTCGCCGTCAGGTGCCGGGGCAGCACCGCGCACGCGCCGGCGAGCGCGGCTGGCGAGCTGGCGGGCCGCCGCCGGGCTGCGATCGATTATGGGCGCGATCTCCTCGAAGCTCACGCCGAACATGTCATGCAGCACGAACGCGAGTCGCTCGGCGGGCGTGAGCATCTCGAGCACGACGAGCAGCGCGAGTCCGACGGTGTCCGCGAGCTCGGTCTGGTAGGCCGGGTCGGTCGCGTCGTTGTCGCTGACGACCG
>DATGHN010000325.1:0-2144 GCA_035308005.1 Solirubrobacteraceae bacterium | reverse complement strand
CGTCACGCTGGCGGCGACCGCGAACACCGGCTACCAGTTCACGACGTGGAGCGCCGGGGGGCAGTGCGCCGGCACGATCAACAATCCGTGTCAGATCGTCGCGGGCTCAAGCCCCGAGAGCGACATCGCCAAGTTCCAACTCCAGCAGTTCCAGATCGCCAGCGCGGTCAGCGGCAGCGGCACCGTGACGGTGACCAACCCGGACACCAGCAACAACGCGATCTGCAACCCGGCGGCAACGGCTTGCATCGCCAACTTCGGCGACTCGGTGACCCTGACCGCCAAGCCCGCCAAGGGACAGGTCTTCTCGGGCTGGAGCGGCGGGAGCTGCTCTGGAAACGCGGTGACGTGTGTCGTCACCGTCAGCAAGACGGAGGCCGATACCGCGCTCTTCGCCGCGTCGCAATTCACGATCACGGCGGAGTCGGACGGCTTCGGTCAGGTGACGCTGACCGACAGCAACAACGGCTGCACCCAGACGTCCCTACTCGTGAGCGTCAGCTGCCTGGTCAGCTACGGCGACCCGATCCAGATCTCGACGCAGGGCAACGCGCCGAACGGTGGCGACCATGGTTATCACTTCGCGAGCTGGAGCGGCGGCACCTGTCAGGGCCCGCCAGCGCAGGGCAGCACATGCAACTTTGCGGCGAGCGCTGCCGAGAGCGACGTGGCGAGCTTCGTCCAGCCAGCGCAGTTCACGGTCTCCGACACGATCACCGGTTCCGGCACTGTCGCGATCACAGACAGCAACAGCGCCGTCACCTGCGCGAGCTCCCAGCCGAGCTGCCTCGTCAACTACGACGACAACATCACGCTGACGGCCACGCCGGATAGCGGGTTCGAGATCGCCGGCTGGGCCAGTTGCACGCCGAGCACCCCAAACGCGGGCAGCTGCACGCTCACCAAGGTCGAGAGTGACGAGGCCGTCGCCGTCAAATTCGCGATCTCCGTGCCGGGCGACGCCTCCAGTGCCGTGTTCGTCTCGCCGGCAGGCAATGACTCAAACCCCGGGACGCAGGCGGCTCCGGTCGCAACGCCGCAGCGGGGAATCGCGATCGCGGAGGCCACCGGGCTGCATGAGCTGCGGATCGCACAGGGCAGCTACCCCGGGCCGATCGTCGTTTCCGCCGCCGCCGACGGCATGGGGCTCTACGGCGGCTTCGATCCGTCGAGCTGGCAGCCGGCCTTCAACCCAACAACGCCGACAACGATCACCGGCACGACCGCCGGGCTGATCGCCTCCGGTGCGACCGGAATCACCCTCCAGCAGCTCAGCCTGAACGCCGTCGCCCCGAACGCCCCGTCGGCGTCTACGTACGGCATCCTCGCCACAGGCGGCTCCGCGATCACGCTCGCCAACGTCAACGTCAGCGCGGGTAACGCCACCAGCGGCGCAAACGGCGCGTCCGGCGCAGCCGGCGCCGATGGCCATGACGGTGCCGCCGGCGGCTCTGGCCAGACACCGGCGGAGGTCGTGGCGGCATGCCTCGGCTCGCCGCTTCACTGCAATCCGGTCGATCCCCCCGGCGGCGCACCCGGAACGGGCGCCAACGGAAACGACGCTTCGCTGCGCGCGAACCGCGTATACAGAGAGAACCCGCTGCTCCGCCTCGCCGCAAACTCACTCGCCGCGCCACTGACCGGCTCCTCGGCGGGCGACGGCGGCTTCGGCGGCTTCGGGGACACGAGCGCGCCGGGCACGCCGCACAGCTGCTCGGGCAGCGGCTCGGTTCAGACCTGCGGTCCGGCGAAGGGCGCATCGGGCACGCTCGAGTTGCTCGGCCTCTACGCGGGCGGACCGGGCTCAACGGCGATCGGCCCTTCGGCGGCGGCTGGGGCGGGTGGCAAGGCGGGCGCCTCGAGCGCCACCACCAACGGTCATTCGGGCCTCAACGGCGCCGATGGCGCCAGCGGCGCTGCCGGTGCCAACGGCGGGCCGGGCTCGGCCAACGGCGGCGGCGCGGGCGGCTGGACACCCGGCAACGGGTCGAGCGGCGCCCCAGGCGGCGCCGGCGCCGGCGGCGGTGGTGGTGGTGGCGGCGGCGGCGATGAGCAACTCGAGCCCGGAGGCGTTGTCTTCGGTTCCGGCAACGGTGGAGGCGGTGGTGGCGGCGGCGGCCTCGGCGGCGGCGGCGGCCTCGGCG
>DATGHN010000324.1:0-3659 GCA_035308005.1 Solirubrobacteraceae bacterium | reverse complement strand
GGCACGTCTCCGGATTCACGAAGACCCAGCGGTCCTCCAGGTCCCTAGATGGGCGCGGGACTGTGTGCCAGCACACCCTCGAGCAGACGCTCGAGATCCGACGACCCCGAACTCATCCCCGACATCACTTCCCGGTCGCTGAAAGCGCGATCCTACCGCCACGCGGCGGGAAGTCGGGCGATTCCCAGCCGATCCATTACGCTCGCCCCTGATGCACATCGACACGCTCACAGCTCCCGAGCAGCGCGTCCTGGGATGCCTGATCGAGAAGCGCTTCACCACGCCGGACCAGTACCCGCTATCTCTGAACGCGCTCCGTCTCGCCTGCAACCAGTCGACCAACCGCGACCCGGTGGTCAGCTACGACGAGGAGACCGTGCGCGCCGCCGCGCAGCGGCTTGCCCAGTACGGTTTGGCGCGCCTGGCGAGCGGCCATTCGAGTCGCGCGACCAAGTACCGGCACCTGGCCGAGGACGCGCTCGGCCTGGGCCGTGAGCAGCTGGCGGTGCTGTCGGTGCTGCTGCTGCGCGGTGCGCAGACGCCGGGCGAGCTCAAGGGCCGCACCGAGCGCATCGTGCAGTGGACGTCGCTCGGCGACGTCGAGCGGGTGCTGGCCGAGCTGATCGAGCGCGGCTACGCCCAGCGGCTCGAGCGGCGCCCCGGGCAGAAGGAGGAGCGCTTCACGCAGGTGCTCGGCGGGGGCGCTGACGTGAGCGTGCCCGCGGCGGCGGGGGTGGAGCCGACGGCGGCGCTAAAGCCAAGCGCCGCCGGAGCAGACGGGGCTGGTATGGCGGTTGGTACGGCGAGCGATCCGCTAATCGCCCGCCTGAATGCGCTCGAGGCCAGAGTCGAGCAGCTCGCGACGCTCCTCGGAGAGCTGACCGGCGAGTCGCTCTAGGTAGGCAGCGCGAGGCCGACCAGATAGGTCGCGCCGCCGACGATCACGCCGGCGAGCGTCATCTCGAGACCGGCCGACCACCAGGTGCGCAGCGTGAACAGCGACTTTGCGGCTCCGACCAGGAAGTGCGCGATCAGCGAGACGACGGCTGAGATGATGATCGCGGTCGTACCCTGCGTGAAGATGAACGGGATCACCGGGATCATCGCGCCGAGGCCGGTGGAGACGCCCGCGGCGACGGCCTGCTGCACGGCATGCGAGTCGCCGTCGCCGGTGATGCCGAACTCCTCCACCGCGATCGCCCGGAGCATCGCATCGGGGTTGCGCGACAGCTGCTCGGCCATCGCGTCGGCGGTCTCCTCGTCGACGCCCTTGAGCTGGTAGTAGAGCGACAGCTCCTCGCGCTCCTCCTCGGGATGCTGCTCGATCTCGGCGCGCTCGCGCTCGAGGTTGACGGCGGCCACCTCGGCCTCGGACCGCTCGGCGAGGAAGGCGCCCGTCGCCATCGAGAGTGACGCCGCGATCGCGCCGGCGGCACCGGCGGTGAGCACGAAGCTGGAACCGGCCGTTGCGCCCGACACGCCCGCGACGATGCCGAACACCGAGGCGAGGCCGTCATTGGCGCCGTAGATCGCACCGCTGATCCAACCGCCGCTGCCCTGATGCCACGTCTCGCGCTTGGTGATCTTGTCGAGGCGCGCCTGCGCGCGCTGCTGGCCGGGCGTCATCATCGGCTGCTCGGCCGGCTGGCCGCTGTCGCCGGAGCGCATGTCGGTGACAGCCATCGAGTGCGAGCGCTCCTCCTTGCGGATTTCATGCAGCAGCCGGTCCGTCTCCGGATCGCCGGTCGAGCGCTTGTAGAGGTCATCGACCTCCTCGTCCTCCGCCGCCTCGCGTGCCGCCAGCAGCCTGTCGATCGGAGCGAGCCGCGCCTGCAGGCGCGCCCAGCGTGACAATCGGACAGAGTCGGGCGACGGAACCTCGACGCCGACCTCCCGCATGCGGGCCTCGAGACGCTGGCGGTGGCTTGCCTCCGCGTCGGCCATCTTTCGCATGATCTCCGCCTCGCGGTCCGGCAACCGCTTGGCGATCAGCTCGTACGTGGCGCGCGCCTCGATCTCGCCACGCCAGGCCTTCAGCAGTCGCTCGCGGACCTCCGGCGTGGTGGGTTCGGTCATCGCCCGGCAGACTACCCATCCCGCCTAAGCCGACGCCTACTTCGGGCGCCCTAAGCGGTGCCCGGTGGGACTCCCGGTGGGACTAGTTCCCCGCCGGAGATTCCTGCAGGTCGTCAGGCCAGCATCCGTGCTCGGCCTTGAACGCGCGCTCCTGCTGTGAGGGCCAACGACCGTGGTGCTGGAGGTAGACTCGATCCTCGGCCTCACGTTCACGTTCCTCGTCGCCGCTAACGCCCAGGCGCCACAGGAAGTTGATCAGCCAAGTGGAGGTCCCGGCACCGACGAAGGCGGCGAACGCGGAGACGCCGAAGGTGTCGAAGTCGTCGGCGACCAGCAGCACGCTGCCGATCAGACACAGCGCGGCCGGGATCCACCAGCGCAGCAACCTCACCGCCAGGTTCGTCGGCAGGCGCTCGGAGCTGGTGTTCCACCACCATGAGCCGTAATGGTGCGGCCCGTTTCGCGCAGGCTTCTCCATGCTCGTACGGCTACCCGTCGGCTCAGCCGCGCGCGGCTCGTCCATATTGCTGGACGAGCGGGAGGCCGACCCCGAGCTCCTCATCGGGGATCCCGGGAGCGAACTCCGATCCTGACTGACCGAACGACTCCAGCCGCGAGGCGAAGGCCACTGCGACCCGGTTGGCATGGCTCTTGGCAAGCTCGGCGCGCTCGCCCTCGAACAGCTCGTCGACCGTCATCGACCACAGGTACAGCCAGCGATCGAAGTGACCGCGCGTGAGCGGCACCTTGAAATGCAGCTCGATGTGGGGCCGGAAGGCACCGCCGCCGTAGCTGCGCGCGCCCAGCAGGATCGTCTCCCAGAAGTTCGTGATCCGGGGGACGTGGGCCTCGAGGTCGAGCTTGGCCACGTCCGTGAACAGGAAGCCGATGATCGGATCGACCAGTGCGCGGCCGTAGAAGGCACGCACGAGCTGCTCGCAGTCGGCGCGGGTCTCGATGTCATGGCGAGGATCGTTAACCACAGGAGTCTTGGATTAATGATAGGAGCCTGCGGCAACCGGCGGCCGGCGAGCGACGGCTCAGCCGCGCGCGCCGGCGTCGGCCAGACCGGGGGCGCCCGGTTCCGGTCCGTCGGTCTTCACGGTCCCAAAGGCGACGCGCACGATCGCGCCGCCGTCAGGTGCGTTCGTGACCGTCGCGAAGCCACCGTGCGCCTCAGCGGCCTGCTTTACGATCGCGAGTCCGAGGCCCGAGCCTGGCATCCGGCGCGCGTCGTCAGAGCGGTAGAAGCGCTCGAAGACATGCGCCAGGTCGTCGGCGCGGAAGCCGGGCCCGTGGTCACGGACCGTCAGGACCCCGTCGTGCAGGGTGATCTCGACAGAACCGTCGGGCGGGCTCCACTTGCGGGCGTTGTCGATCACATTGGTCACGGCGCGGCTGACGCGATCCGCGGAGTTGTTGATGACGGTCGGCTCGAGCTCGGACTCGAACATCAGGTTCGGGCTGCGACGGATCGCGCGCTCAGTCGCCTCACGCACGATCGCATCGAGCTCGATCTCCTCCACCGCCTCGTTGGGGGTCGAGCCGCGAGCGAGCGACAGCACATCCGAGACCAGCTGCGT
>DATGHN010000323.1:0-2444 GCA_035308005.1 Solirubrobacteraceae bacterium | reverse complement strand
ACGGTCGTGCGCAGCGCTTCAAGCGCGGGCAGGCGCTGTTCACCGAAGGTGACCGCGGCGAGCGCGTGTTCGTGATCGAGGGCGGTCGCGTCCTGGTCAGCTGCGTCGCGTCGAACGGCAGAGAGTTGGTGCTCAACATCTGCGGACCGGGAGAACTGCTGGGTGAGGTGTCGGCACTTGACGGCGAGCCGCGTTCCGCCACCGCAACCGCGATTGACGAGGCGCATGTCACCGTCTGCGCTGTGTCGGTGCTGTTGAGCGCGGTCGACGATCCGGTGGCAGCGCGCGAGGTGACCCGGATGCTTGCTGCGCGGCTCCGCGAGGCGGATCGCAAGCGGCTGGAGTTCGCGGCGTTGGACACGCTCGGCCGGGTGGCGTGGCGCGTGTTGGAACTGATCGACCGGTTCGGCGAACCGGACGGCGACGGCACGGCGATCGACATGCCGCTGTCACAGGAGCAGCTGGCGAGCTGGTGCGGCGCATCCAGGGAGGCGACCGTGAAGGCGCTCACGCGGCTGCGGACGCTCGGCATCGTGACAACCGGCCGCCAGCGAATCGTTGTCGGCGACCCGGCAGCGCTGCGCAGGCTCGCAAACGGTCGGGCGTAGCGCGCGAGCTTCTGCGTCGAAGTACGCAGACGGCGTGTGTCGATGGGCGTGGTCGGCACCCTCTGAGGGTGGGAGATTCCTTCGTATCAGCAGCAGCCAGGTCCACACCAAGGAGACCCCCATGATCATCCTCAACATCACTCTCATGGTTCTCGTCGCAGTCGCAATCGTCGGTCTGCTCAGCTATGCGATCGTCACGTCGGTCGACCACTTTCAGGAGACCACGGCGGGAAGCGCCGACGTCTTCACGCTGCCGGCGCCGGCCGCGGCATCGAACCTGCGTCACGCCGCGTAGCACCCGCTGCGGTACTCAAGCCGCCTACGCCGCAATTCCAGAGTCCGCGTTCCATGGACGCGGGCTCTTCTGCGTCCGGCGAAGCGGGCGACGACGTGTCGCCCTTGGACGCCGGATCACTCGGCCAGGAGCCGCTGCCACAAAGCCGCGAGCGCCTCGATGGCGCCCTGGCGCTTCTCCGGCGAGTCGTCGCCGCCGCCGAATTTGTCGAGTAGGTAGGCACGGTGGGTTGCCATCAGCAGAAGGGCGAACTCGCGCGAGTCGGCCGGCGGGTGCGGGGCCGCGGCGACGAGCTCTTCGAGTAACCGGCGGGGGCCGACGAGCGCGCGGTCCAACTCGGCGGCCACCTCTGGGCTCGAGGCGGCTGCGGCATCGATCGCGCGGAGCATCCGGCCGTGCTCGGCGTACAACTGCACCAGACCTGTGACCATCGCCTCGATCAACTCGTCTGGCGAGCCACGTAGGACTTGGTCGACAAGTGGGTCCTCAGCATCGGGAAGCAGCTCAGGTGCCATCTGGGCGA
Organism: Solirubrobacteraceae bacterium; assembly: GCA_035308005.1. Lineage (GTDB taxonomy): Bacteria > Actinomycetota > Thermoleophilia > Solirubrobacterales > Solirubrobacteraceae > Palsa-513. The sequence goes on along the minus strand of DATGHN010000323.1, from coordinate 1,018 downwards.
GCGTGTCGAAGTGGCGATAGAAGACCGTGCGAGTCAGGCCGGCACGCGCCATCACCTCACCGACGGTCAACGCGGCGAACGACTTGTCGAGCAGCAACTCCCGGGTCGCCGCGAGGATCCGGCGCCGGGCTTCATCTGACGGAACTCTTTGCGACACGGTGTCGCAGAGTATGCAAGACTTTGCGACACCGTGTCGCAATCGGAGCCGGCCACCAAGATCACGCTCCCCGACGGGCGCTCCCTGTCCTACCTCGTAGCGGGCGCCGACAGCGGGCCAGTCGTTACTGTGCTGGACGGTCCGTGCAGCCGCGGTCTCGGGCGGGGGCTCGCCTCTACGGCGCGCGAACTCGGGATCCGGCTGGTGATTCCGGATCGCCCGGGTTGCCACGACAGCACCCCGAAACCCGGGCGCACCGTGGCGGACTGGCCGTCCGATCACCTCGCCCTGATGGACGAGCTCGGCGTCGCCCGTTTCGGGATCATCACGCAATCCGGCGGAACGCCGTACGGGATCGCCGTCGCCGCGGCCGCGCCGGAGCGGGTAAGCGCTCAGTCCTTGCTCGGCGCCATTGCGCCGCTCGCGGAGAAGGCCCAATGGCGCGCGGCGGGCAGGGACATGAAGGTGGCCGCGATCCTTTCCCGCCGCGCACCGTTCCTTCTGCGCGCGGGCTTCAAGCGGCAGTACAAGACGCTGCCCGACTCCGCACTCGGACTGCTCAAGGGCCCGGACGCCGAAGTCGTCAAGACCCCGTGGGTGAGAGAACTGTTCGTACGGACCACCGCTGAGGTCTTTGCGAACCCCGACGGGTTCATCGAGGAGGTTCGGATCCTCTGCAAACCCTGGGGCATCACGCCGGGAGCTGTTCCTGCCTCGCTTTGGACCGGTGAATTCGACCCGATGCATCCCCCGTCACATGCCCGTCGCGTCGCCGAAATTCTCGGCGGTGACCCCCGCGTGATCGTCGTGCCGGGGGTCGCGCAGATAGGACTGCTCGCGATCTTCGAGGAAGCGCTGCGA
>DATGHN010000322.1:0-5890 GCA_035308005.1 Solirubrobacteraceae bacterium | reverse complement strand
GAAGGCGACGCCGTCGTTACGTCGTTGCCGCGCGTGGCAGTAGCCGTGCACGTCGGCGACTGCCTGCCGATCGCCGTCGGCGGGAGCGAGCGTGTGGCGATGATCCACGGCGGCTGGCGGGGCCTTGCCGAAGGGGTCGTGGCGGCCGCCGTCGAGCAGCTGCGCGGAAACGGCGAGCTGCGCGCGCTGATCGGACCCGGCGCGGGCGGCTGCTGTTACGAGACGGGCGATGAGGTTCGCGCGCGGTTTGAGGGCCTCGGCGCCGTGCGCGGGCGGATGCTCGACCTCAAGGCCGCGGCCGCCGGGCAGCTGCGCGAGGCCGGTGTGGCGATCGTCGAGGACATCGGCCTGTGCACGATCTGCCAGCCCCATGAGCGCTTTTTCTCACACCGCCGCGAGGGCGCCGCGGCCGGCCGACAGGGAGGGTTCGCGTGGCTTCGCTGAGCGTCGCGACCGTGGCGGCGAACCTCGCCGCGATCCGCGCGCGCATCGACGCGGCGGCGCTGCGCGCCGGGCGCTCCGGAGCGGACGTCGAGATCCTCGCGGCGGTCAAGTACGTGGCGGCCGCCGACATCGAGACGCTCGCCGACGCCGGCGTCACGATCGCCGGGGAGAACCGCGCCCAGGACCTGCTCGAGAAGGTCACGCACGCGCCGGGGCGGCTTCGCTGGCATTTCATCGGCGCCCTGCAGTCGCGCAAGGTTCGCCAGATCGCCCCGCACGTCGAGTTGATCCACTCCGTCGCCAGCGAATCGGCGCTGCGCGAGCTCGGCCGCCACGCGCCCGAGGGCCTGCGGATCCTGATCGAGGTCAACGTCAGCGGCGAGGAGGGAAAGGCCGGAATCGCCGCCGGCGAGCTCGACGCCTTCATCGCCGGTTCGCCCGTCGAAGTCGCGGGGTTGATGACGATGCCGCCGCTCGCCGAGGATCCGCGGCTCAGCCGCCCGTACTTCGCGCGCCTCGCCGAGCTCGCACGCGAGCGCGGTCTTCAGACGCTCTCGATGGGCACGAGCCAGGATTTCGAGACGGCGGTCGAGGAGGGCGCGACGATCGTGCGAATCGGCACGATCCTCTTCCACTGACAGGGTCATTCGCTAGAGTCCGCAATTGCAGGGAATCAACCCTCGATCAGCGAAACTTCAAGCCATGCCGCTCCGCGACTCCTGGCACCGCACGCTCGTGTACTTCGGGTTGGCCGAAGAGGCCGACGATTACGAGGAGTACTACGACTCGGAGCCCGAGGCCGAGCCGGCCGAATCGGCGCTCGAGGATCGCTATCGCGAGCGGCCCAACGTGCGTCGCCTGCAAGCGCGACGGCGTCGCGACGAGTTCGACGACATCTTCACCGAGGAAGAGGAAGCGCCATCGCGCTCGCGCGGCGCGGTGCTCCGCTCGGTCGCCGGCGGCCGAGCGTCAAGCCAGCGGGCCGGGGTGGGGGAGTTCGGTGTCCACCTCGTAATCCCCAAGTCCTTCAACGACGCCCAGCAGGTCGCCGACAAGTTCCGCGACGGCACGCCGGTGATCCTCAACCTTCAGGGCATCGAGACGCCGCTGGTGATGCGGCTGATCGACTTCGCCAGCGGCCTGACCTACGCCCTCGACGGGGGCATGCAGAGGATCGCCGACAAGGTCTTCATGCTGACGCCGCGCAACGTCGAGCTCTCGGCCGAGGAGCGCGCGCGGCTGATCGAGAAGGGCTTCTTCAATCAGACCTGACCAGGGCGCGCCGCGCTGCGGCTAGCCTTCAGTTGATGGTCATCGGCTTCTGCGGATCGGGCAACATGGCTCGCGCGCTGGCGCTCGGATGGGGCGAGCCGGCGCTTTTCACCGACGCCGGCTCGGGCCGCGCCGCTGTCCTCGCCAGGGACGTCGGCGGCGAGGCGCTGGCATCCAATCGCGAGCTCGGCGAGCGCGCCGACCTGCTCGTCCTCGCCCACAAGCCGGCGCAGTTGAGCGACGTTGCAAGCCAGATTGGTCAGGCGAAGATCGTCCTTTCGGTGCTGGGCGCGGTGAGCGTCGCCGACCTCGAAGCCGCCTACCCGGGGGCCCAGGTCGTCCGCTCGATGCCCAACACGCCGGTCGCCGTGCGCAGCGGCGTGACCTGCGTCTGCGGCGCCCAGATCGCCGAGGTCGAGCAGCTTCTCGCGCGCGTCGGCGCCGTCGTGCGCCTGCCCGAGCGGCTGATGGAGGCCGCGACCGCGGTCACCGGCGTCGCCCCGGCCTACGTCGCGCTGATCGCCGAGGCCTGGGTCGATGCCGCCGTCGCCCAGGGACTTCCGGCCGCGCAGGCCGCGGAACTCGTCGGCCTCGCGATCGCGGGTTCGGCGGCGCTGCTTCAGGATCGCGGCATGGACACCCTCGCGGTGCGCCGCGAGGTGACCTCGCCGGGTGGAGTGACCGCCCGCGGGCTACGCGCGCTTGAGCAGGCGGGGCTTCGCAGCGCGTTCTCGAGCGCCGCGGCAGCCGTCGCACCGCCGCAGCGATGACGACGCTCGTTCTCGCCAGCGTCCGCGGCACGATCGCCGACTTCGTGTTCGCCCTGGCGTGGGTCTACACGCTCGTCATCTTCGCCTACATCCTCACGAGCCTTGCGTTCGCCGCCGGGCTGCGGATCCCCTACTCGCGCTGGACCGACGCGATCCTGAGCTTCCTGCGCGATGTCTGCGAGCCCTACCTGCGCCTTTTCAGGCGGATCCTGCCCTCGATGGGCGGGCTCGACTTCAGCCCGATCATCGCGATCATCGTGCTCCAGGTCGCGGGCACAGTGATCTCGGACGCGATCCGCTGATGGCGGTCAAGCGGCCGTATGCGAAGGCCGCGGGGGTGGCCGCGGCGGTACTCGTCGCCGACCAGGTCAGCAAGGCCGCGGTTCGCGGCTCGCTCGCGCCCGGCGCGAGCTCTCGCGTCGTGGCCGGCGTGCTCTGGATAGTGCACGAGCAGAACAGCGGCGTCGCGTTCAGCCTGCTGACCGGCAGCGAGGCCGGGGTGATCGTGATCACGCTCGCCGTCGTCGCCGCCGTGCTCGTGTTCTTCTCGCGGGCCCGCGAGCGAAGCTGGATCTGGCTCGCATGCGGCCTGGTGATCGGCGGCGCGATCGGAAACCTGATCGACCGCGTGCGCGCCGGCTCGGTTACCGATTTCGTCAAGCTGCCCGACTGGCCCGCGTTCAACGTCGCCGACACCGCGATCACGCTCGGCGTCGTCACGCTGTTTATCGCCGTGAGCATCCGTGGAAGCGCTGCTCGTACCGCCTGAGGCCGCCGGCGAGCGCCTGGACTCCTTCCTCGCGAACGCGCTCGGCTCGCGCTCGCAGGCACAGCGGCGGATCGACGCGGGGGCCGTCAGCGTGGACGGCCGCCCGGCGCGCAAGAACGACCGCCTACGCGGCGGCGAGTCGATCGCCGTAGTCGCCGAGTCGATCGAGGGCGTCGCGGCGTCTGGCGCCAGGGCGCCTTTCCGCGTCGCCTACGAGGACGACGCGCTGCTGATCGTCGACAAGCCGGCGGGGGTCGTCGTACACCCGGCCGGGCCGCACTCCGAGGGCACGCTGTCGGTGGCATTGGCGGCCCGCGGCGCAGCCGGAGGCGAGCCGTGGCGGCCGGGGATCGTCCACCGCCTCGACCGCGACACCTCGGGGCTGCTCGTCGTGGCCAAGAGCGAGGAGGCCCACCGCCGGCTGAAGGCCGCGCTCGCCGCTCGCGAAATCGTCCGCGAATACCTGGCGCTGGTCGAGGGGCGCCCGCCGGCGCGCAGCGGAACGATCGACGCGCCGCTCGGGCGAGACCGCCGCTCGCGCAAGCGGATGTCGATCGACACCGATCGCCCGCGCGCGGCGCGCACGCACTTCGCTGTCGAGGAGGCGCTGCCCGACACCACGCTTCTCGTGGTGCATCTCGAGACCGGTCGAACGCACCAGATCCGCGCCCATCTGGAGGCGGTCGGACACCCCGTCTGCGGGGACCGCGACTACGGGACGGCGGGACGCTACGGCCTGCGCCGCCAGTTCCTCCACGCCGCGCGCCTCGAGCTCGCCCAGCCCTTCACGGGCGAGCCGCTGTCGGCGACGTCGCCCCTTCCCGAGGACCTCGCCGCGGCGCTCGAGGAAGCGCGCGGGTGAAGGCCGAGCGCCTTGTCATCTGGGACTTCGACGGCACGCTGGCGTTTCGCCCAGGGCTTTGGGGTGGCTGCGCGCTCGAGGTCCTCGACGAGCACGAGCCGGGCCACGGCATCGAGCTCGAGCGGTTGCGTAGCGCGTTTCGCGGTGGATTCCCATGGCATGAGTGGCAGGACCCGCACCTTCATCTCGGCGAATCCGACGTCTGGTGGGCGCACGTCGGCGTTCGCATCGCGCGGGCCTTCGCGGACGCTGGTGTCGAGCCCGGCAGCGGCGATCGGCTCGCCGCGGCGTTCCGCGAGCGCTACACCGACGCCGCGATCGGCTGGGAGCGATTCGAGGACGCGCTGCCGGCGCTGGAGATCGTGGCGGCCGACGGTTGGCGCAGCGCCGTCCTTTCAAACCATGTGCCCGAGCTCGACTCCCTGATCGACGGCCTCGGCCTCGGGGAGCACCTCGACGCCGTTTTCAACTCGGCGCGGATCGGCTATGAGAAGCCACACCCCGAGGCGTTTCGCGTCGCGCTGAGCGCGTTCGGATCGCCGGCGCAGGCGTGGATGGTCGGCGACAACGAGGAGGCGGACGTCGAGGGGGCGCAGCGCGCCGGGATCCGCGCGATCCTCGTCGGCCACGACGGCGGCGGCGGTCTTCTCGACGCAGCGGCGGCGATCATTGGATCCAAGACGCCCTAAGATGTGTCGTTCAACCACTCGACCCGCACGGCGTCGAGGGGCTCTGCGTCCTGCCCGAAGCGACCGGCTTTGGGTCCGCAGAGCCTTGCCGTGCGGCACTCTCACACGTATAAGGAGCAGACCGTGGCTCAGCCTGGAATCAAGGAGCTGCTGGAGGCCGGGGTGCATTTCGGCCATCAGACGCGCCGCTGGAACCCGAAGATGCGCCGCTTCCTGTTCGGGGAGCGCGACGGCATCTACATCATCGACCTCCTGAAGACGAAGCGCCTGCTCGACCAGGCAGCCGACTTCGCCGGCGAGATCGCCCATCGCGGAGGCACCGTCCTCTTCGTCGGCACCAAGAAGCAGGCTCGCGACGCCGTGCGCGAGGTCGCCGAGACGACCGGCATGCCCTACGTCAACCACCGCTGGCTCGGCGGGCTGCTGACGAACTTCCAAACGATGAGCGAGCGGATCCGCCGCCTCCACGACCTCGAGCGCTACGAGACCGAGGGTCAGCTCCAGCTGCTGCCGACGCGTGAGCGCCTCGCGGCCCAGGCGGACCTCGAGAAGCTGCGCGCCAACCTCGGTGGCGTCAAGAACATGAAGGGCACGCCGGCCGCGATCTTCGTGATCGACCTCAAGACCGAGGCGATCGCCGTGCGCGAGGCGCAGCGCCTGCGCATCCCGATCATCGGCCTCGTCGACACCAACTGCGACCCCGACGGGATCGACTTCGTGATCCCCGGCAACGACGACGCGATCCGCTCCTGCGCGGTCATCACCCGCGCAATCGGGGAGCGCGTCGGCGACGGCGCCGGCATCTACCGCGCCGAACAGGAGCGCCTGCGCGCCGAGGCCGAGGAGAAGGCGCGGCGCGAGGCCGAGGAGCGCGCGCGGCGCGAGGCCGAAGAGGCCGCCGCCGCCGAGGCGGCTGCCGCCGAGGCCGCCGCTGCTGCGGCTGCCGCAGCCGAGGCTCAAGCAGCCGCCGCGCCCGAGCAGCCCGCCGCCGCGGCGCCTCAGGCGACGCCGCCGGCGCCGCCGAAGCCCGAACCTGCCGCTGCGGAGCCGGAGCCCGCTCCGGAGCCCGAACCTGCCGCTGCGG
>DATGHN010000321.1:0-16096 GCA_035308005.1 Solirubrobacteraceae bacterium | reverse complement strand
GTGCAGCCGCAGCGAGTGCTCCTGCGCGAAGTCGCGCACCTCGTCGCTCTGCGTGCGCGTCGCCGCGGCGACGAAGCCGATCGAGTCCGAGCCCTCGACCGACTCGACCAGCGTGCGCCCCCACCACCCCAGACCGACGATGGCGGCGTTGATGCTCACGCCGACGGAATCAGCGACAGGCTCGCATCGGCGGCCACGCAGCTGGCCTCGGGGAGGCCGAGCTCGCGGCGCACGATGTTGGCGCCGAGGACGAGCGAGACGATCTTGTAGAAGGCGTGGCGGCGGCTCATCCCCTCGCGGCCCATGCCGCAGTCGGTGCAGAGGATCAGCCGCTCGGGCGGGATGTGCGCGAGGGCCTCGCGGGCCGTCTGGGCGACCTCCTCCGGCGACTCGACCTGGAGCGTGTGGTGGTCGATCACGCCGATGCCGATCTTCTTGTCGGTGATCTCCCTGCCGATCGCCTCGAGCTCAGACGTTCCCGAGCTGCGCGTCTCGAAGGTGATCACGTCGGCCTCGACCTGGTTGAGCAGCTCGAGCCCCGGGAGGTAGGACTGGACGCGGTCGAACATCCGCTGGGCCGACGGGTTGCCCCAGCAGGTGTGACACCAGACCTCGGTCTTCTCGCGCAGCCCCTTGACGGTGTTGTTGAAGACCTTGAGCATGAACTCGGCGTTCAGCGCCGGGTTGGCCATGTTGCGCGCCTGGCCGGCGAGCATGTGGATCTGGGGCTCCTCCATCTGGATCGCCGGGCAGCCCGCGTCGGCGAGCGCGTGGAGCTCTTCATTGAAGGCCTCGCTGAGGCCCATGATGCGCGAGGGGACGTCCGGGTAGTAGTCGTCCTGCAGCGCCACGGCGACGAGCTCGGGGGTGACCGTCCCGAACTTGACCGGCTTGTGCGTCATCCGCTGCGCGGCCTTCCAGATCTCTGCGTACTGGAGCTCGCCGCGGCCGATCTCGCCGACCACCTTCGGCATCACGCGCGCCTCGAGGTAGTCGTGGAGGATGTGGCCGCGCGGGAAGCGGATCCCGCCGGCGCCGACGGCGGCAAGCTGCGGGCGGCCCTTCTCGAAGCCGTCCATGTGCTGGGGCGGGTAGCGCGTCCAGCTCTGGCCGCCGACGTCGTGGTCGAAGCGGCAGTCGCCGTCGGTGACGATGTCGAGGCCGGCGACCTCCTGGTCGCGCAGGTAGACGGCGAGCGCGTCCTCGTACTGCTCGCGGAAGGCGATGTCGACCATCGCGTCGAGGAAGGAGCGGCTTCCGAGGTTCTCGGTGTACCAGCTCGGGCGCGGCAGGGACCCGATTATCGTCGTCGGAAGCGTCATGCCGGCCGTCGCCTTGAGCAAGTGGTCCCTTCCCTCCTCGATATCCGGTATTCCCCGCAGGTGCGCGCGCTAGCCGCGCGGCGTCGCCGTGCAGGCCAACGATACATTATGTGGAGGGTTGCTGAACAGCCGACGATGAGCGAGGTGGGAGCATGATCAGGGCCGGATTCGTGGGTCTCGGCCGCATGGGCCAGGCCATCGCCGGGCGCGTGCTGGGGGGCGGCCACGACCTCATCGTCCACAACCGAACCCGCGCGAAGGCGGCCGATCTCGAGGCCGCGGGAGCGCGCGTGGCCGACGACGTCGCGGGCGCCTGCGAGGCGCGCGAGGTCGTCATGACGATGGTCGCCGACGACGCCGCGCTGCGCGCGGTGACGCTCGATCCGGGCGGCCTGCGCGACTCCCTGGAGGCGGGAGCGATCCACATGGTGATGGGGACGCACGGCGTCAGCGTCGTGCGCGAGCTCGCCGCCGCGCATCGCGAGGCCGGGCAGGTGCTGGTCGCCGCGCCGGTCCTCGGGCGCCCCGACGTGGCCGCGGCCGGAAAGCTCGGCATTGTCGCCGCGGGGCCGCCCGAGGCCGTCGAGTTCTGCGCACCGCTGTTCGAGGTGATCGGGCGGCGCACGTTTCGCGCCGGCGAGGCACCGGAGTCGGCGACGGCCGTCAAGCTGACCAACAACTTCCTGCTCGGCTGCGCGATCGAGGTGATGGGCGAGGCGTTCTCGCTCGCCCGCTCCTACGACGTCGAGCCGGAGGTCCTCTTCGAGGTGATGACCGACGGCCTCTTCGCCTCCCCCGCCTACTCGGTCTACGGGCGGATCATCGCCGACCAGTCCTACGACGACGTCGGCTTCACGACCACGCTCGGCCTCAAGGACGCCAACCTGATCCTCTCCGCCGCCGAGCTCGCCCACCTGCCGCTGCCGAGCGCGAGCGTCTGGCGCGACCGCCTGCTCGGCGCGATCGCCCACGGCGACGCCGAGCGCGACTGGGCGGTCGTCGCGCGCGAGCAGGCGCGGGCCGGCGGGCTCGACGGCTAGGCGCGCCCGGTCTACAGCAGCGCGAGCAGCTCGCCGACCTCGCCGATCACGGCGTGCGGGCGGCGGCGCTCGGGTACGCGCGCCAGGTCGATCTGTCCGCTGATCCCGCTTCGCACGAGCACCGTGCGGCTTCCGCCGAGGTGCCCGAGGCCGACGTCCATCGTCAGGTCATCGCCGATCACGGCAATCTGCGACGTCGGCAGGCCGAGGCGCTCGCCGATCACCGCCACCGCCGCCCTCGACGGCTTCCCGACGATCTTCGGCCGCGCCTCCGAGGCCTTGGCGATCGCCGCCGTCACCATCGCGCCGCGGCTCAGAATCGGCCCGTTGGCGCCCGAGTAGGCCGACACGTAGCTGCTCGTTAGGAGCGGTGCGCCGGCGCGGACCGCGCGCGCCGCCTCCTCGAGCTCGTCGAGATGGACGTCGTCGCGGTGCGCGACGTAGACGACGTCTGCCGCGCGCGCGCGCGACGGCGGCGCGAGCTCGATCCCGGCGTCGGCCATGTAGCGCTCGACCGCCGGTGCGGCGAAGAGGCGCACGAGCGCCCCCGGGTGGCGGCGGCGCAGGTAATGGATCGCGCTCAGTAGCGGCGTCAGCAGCTGCTCGTCGGCGACCGGGAGGCCCACGTCGCGCAGCCCGCGCGCGAAGGCCTCGGGCGTCATGTGGCTGCCGTTGGTGAAGATCACATACGGGCGGCCGGATTCGCCGATCCGCTCGAGCACCGCCGCGGCGCCCGCGACGACGTGTACCTCCTGCCCCGCGCGGTGAACGAGCGTGCCGTCGACGTCGAAGACGAAGCCGGCGGCGTCGTCAAGCCGCACGACGCCAGACCACCAGGTCATCGCCCTTCGCGAGGCGCATGTAGGAGACGTCGGGGCGCTTGGCGAGCTCGGCGAGGAGCCGCACGAGCGGATCGCGATCGCCGCGCGCGAGCGCCGGTGCGCGCTCGTGGGCGGGCGGCGAGGCGAGCATCGCGTCGACCTGCTCGGCGGGCATCGTCAGGCGCAGCAGGAGCTCCTCATCTGAGATCTTCCTGCCGAAGCGATCGCGCGCGCCCTCGAGGCTGAGCGGCTGCAGCTGCGCGAGCTCCTTGGCGCGTGCGCTCGAGAGGACGCGATCGCTGATCTCGGGATCGCCCGGCGCCGCCGCCGCCGCGTAGTGGCCGTGAAAGTAGCGGACCATCTCGTCTGAGACCGTCTTCCAGCGCTCGCCGTCGGTCACATTCATCACGGCCTGGGTGACCATCATCTGCGAGACCGGCGTGACGACAATCGGGTAGCCCATCTCGGCGCGCACGCGCACGACCTCCTCGAGCGTCGCGTCGAACAGCTCGCCCTTGCGCATCTCTTCGAGCATCCGCCGCGTCGTCGTGACCATCCCGCCGGGCAGCTGGTGGCGGTAGTAGGCGGCGTCGAACTCCTGCGCGCTGCCCGGCGCGAGCCCCTTGTCGGCCGTCATCGCGTCGAGGTGGGCTTCGAGATCCTCCAGCGCGCCCGCGTCGAGGCCGTGCTCGATTCCCTGCGCCTCGAGGTTTCGGATCGTCTGATCCGCGGCCGGATTCGAGGTGCCGCGCGCGGCGGGCCCGGCGGCGGTGTGGAGGACCTCGAACCCGGCCGCGACGCCCGCCAGGTACATCTGCGGCGCGAGGCCGATCGTGCAGTGGCTGTGGAGCTCGATAGTCCGCCCGGCAGCGGCCGCCAGGAAGTGCGGGGCGAGCTCGGTGACGGTGTCGGTCGTCAGCAGGCCGCCGGGGTCCTTGAGGTAAAGGCGGTCCATCTCCCCGCAGTCGCGCAGCGCCGCGGTCCGCTCGGCGTAGTAGGCGGTGGTGTGGGCCGGGCTGATCGAGTAGGTCATCCCGATCACGATCTCCTCGACGCCGGCGTCGCGGGCGAGCCTGGCCAGACGCCGCAGGCGCTCGGGGTCGTTGGCGGGGTCGACGATCTGGAAGCGGCGAATCCCGTTTTGGACCACGCGGGCAAAGACGAGCGCCATCACCTCCTCGTCGGCGGGTACCCAGGAGATGAAGCGCATGCCGGTCGTGATGAAGTTGAGCGGCGTCCCCGGCATCGCCGCGCTGACGAGGCGGATCCGCTCCCAGGGGTCCTCGCGATGGAAGCGCACCGAGACGGCCATGTGCGTGCTCGAGGTGAAATCGAGCGCATGGAATCCGACGCGCTCGGCGAGCGGCGCGAAGGCGAGCACGTCGGGCGTCGTCAACCCGGTCGCGCCCCACAGGCTCTGGTTGCCGTCGCGCATCGTGGTGTCGACGATCTCGATCACGCCGCGACGAGCTCCTCGAGCCAGCGGGTGCTGACGGCGGCGTTCGCAAAATCCTCGTGGGCGAGGACTTCGCGCAGGACGCCGCGGTTCGTCTGGACCCCCTCGACCTCGAGGCCGTCGAGAGCCTCGATCAACAGGGCCGTCGCCGCCTCGCGGTCGCCCCCGTGGGCGATCAGCTTCGCCATCAGACTGTCGTAGTAGGGCGGGATCGACGCCCCGGCCGCGCAATGGGTGTCGACGCGCAGGCCGTCGAGCACCGGCACCTCGAAGCGCGACAGCCGCCCCGGGGTCGGGCGGAAGCCGGCGGCCGGGTCCTCGGCTGTGAGACGCGCCTCGATCGCGTGGCCGTCGAATACGACGTCGTCCTGGGCCAACGGGAGCCGCTCGCCCGCGGCGATGCGAAGCTGCATCGCGACGAGGTCGAGGCCGGTCACGGCCTCGGTCACGGGATGCTCGACCTGGATGCGGCAGTTGACCTCGAGGAAGAAGAACTCACCGCTCGCGGGATCGACGACGAACTCGACCGTCCCGAGGTTGCGATAGCCGATCGCGCGCGCCATCTCGACGGCGGCGGCGCGCAGGCCGGCGCGGGTCTGCTCGCGAAGCGCCGGCGCCGGCGATTCCTCGATCAGCTTCTGGTAGCGGCGCTGCACCGAGCAGTCGCGCTCGCCGAGATGGATCGCCTCGCCGTCGGAGCCCGCGGCGATCTGAACCTCGACGTGACGCGCCGGCGACACGAAACGCTCGCCGTAGAGGCGTGAATCGCCGAACGCCGCCTGCGCCTCGGCGGCGGCGAGCGCGAAGGCTGCGTCGAGGTCCTCCGGCTCCTGGACGAGCTTGATCCCCCGGCCTCCCCCGCCGGCCGCGGCCTTGAGCATCAGCGGCGTTCCGGCCCGCGAGGCGAACGCGCGAGCCTGCTCGAGCGTGTCGAGCTCGCGGCCCTCAACGACGGGAAGGCCGGCAGCCGCCGCCGCCTGTCGCGCGCGCAGCTTGTCACCCGCCAGCTCGATCGCCTCGACCGGCGGCCCGACGAAGACGATGCCATGCTCGGCGGCCGTCGACGCGAGCAACGGGCTCTCGGAGAGGAAGCCGTAACCGGGATGCAGCGCGTCGCAGCCGGTCCCGAGCGCCGCCGCGACGATCGTGTCGGCACGCAGATAGCTGGCGGCCGCCGGTGGCGGGCCGATGCAGACCGTGCGGTCGGCGAGCTGCGCCGCGAGTCCGTCGAGGTCGGCCTCCGAAGCGCCGACCACGCACTCCAGGCCGAGCAGGCGGCAGGCGCGCACGATTCGCACCGCGATCTCGCCGCGGTTGGCGATGAAGACCCTTGAGAGCGCCGGCACGCCCCTACTCCGCCACGCGAAACAGCGGCTGCCCGTACTCGACGAGAGCGGCGTTCTCGGCGCAGATCTCGACGATCGTCCCGGCGACCCCGGCGGGGACCGAGTTCATCATCTTCATGACCTCGATCAGGCAGACAATCGTGTCCGCCTCGACGCGCGCGCCGACGTCCACGAACGGCGCCGCTCCGGGCGCCTCCGCGCGGTAGAAGGTCCCGAGCATCGGCGCGGCGATCGTCGGCCCGCCGGCGGTTTCGGCCTCACTCGCCGCCGGCTCCGCCCGCGCGGCCGGCGCCGCCCCCGCGCCGCGCAGGACGTGCAGCGAGAGACCCGCCGTCTCGATCCGAAGCTCGTCGAGCTGCGAGTCGTCGATCAGGCGCAGGATCTCGCGGACGTCGTCATCGGTCAGCATCGCGCGCTAGCCCTCCCCAACGTGGGCGCCGAAGGTGCCCATCACCAGCGACATCGCCGACAGCGGCGCCGTGGGCGCTTCGGCCGCCGCGCCTGGCACCGCGGTGACGGCGCGCGACTGGACGATGAAGATCACGCCGTCGCGGTCGATCGCCCATTCGATGTCCTGGTGGCTGCCGAAGTGGCGCTGCACCGAGCGCGAGATCGAAACCAGCTCGGCGAGCTGCTCATCGCCCAGGCAGGCCGCGCCGCGGCGAGCCTCGTCCACCTCGGCGCGGACCGCGCCGCGGCCGCCGGCGCCCGCGACGTACTCGAACGGTTTTGAGCCGAGCGTGCGCCGAACGGTTTCGCCGGTGACCTTGCTGATCAGGAAGTAGTCGGGAGTGACCTCGCCGGCGACGACCGCCAGGCCGAGCCCCCAGCTCGCGTTGACCGCCGTCACGCTCGGGTCGCCGCTGACCGGGTTGCAGGTGAACATCACTCCCGAGACCGCGGCGTCGACCATCAGCTGCACCGTCACGCCCATCGCCGGCGCCGCGGCCGCGGCGAGGTTCGCGCGGTAGCTGATCGCCTCCGCGCTGTAGAGGCTGATCCAGCAGTCGCGCACCGCGGTGAATAAGTCCTCGGCGCCGCGCACCCACAGATAGCTCTCCTGCGCTCCGGCGAACGTCGCGTCCGCACCGTCCTCGCCGAGCGCGCTCGAGCGAACCGCGACCGGCGGCTGCTCAGCGACGTCGAGCTCCTCGTAACGGCGCGCCAGGTCCGAGCGCAGCGCGTCGCCCAGCGGCGCCGCGCGGATCAGCTCGGCGATCCGCGCCGCGGAGGCCTGCGTCGCGCGCGTGTCGGCGACGGAGAGCGCCGCGAGCTCGGCGTCGATCGCCGGACCGAGGCCAGCGTCCTCGACGAAGCGCAGGAATGCGGCCGTCGGCAGCGCAAACCCTGGCGGCACCGGGATTCCCGCGGCGATCAGCTCGCCAAGCCCGGCGCTCTTTCCGCCGTAGGCGTCAGCGTCTGTGCTGCGCAGCTCCGCGAGCGGGCGGGCGTGCGGCGCCCCGCTCACCGCCCGTCATTCCCGAGAATCGTCACGACCCCGTTGGTTCCGTCGACGCGGATCAGCTGGCCGGTGGTGATCTGCGAGGTGGCGCGACCGGTCCCGACGACGGCGGGCATCCCGTACTCGCGGCAGACGATCGCGGCATGCGACATGACGCCGCCGATGTCGGTGACGGCGGCCCTGATCTTGGAGAAGATCGGCGCCCATGCCGGTGAGGTGATCGTGCAGACGAGGATCTCCCCCTCGCGCACGTCCGCGATCTCGCTGACCGTCCTGATCACGCGGGCCGGGCCTTCGATCGTCCCCGGCGAAGCCGCGGCGCCGATCAGCTCGTTGGAGTCGCCGTGCTGGGAACGCGCCCACTCCTGCACACGCTGCGTGGTGACGCCCCAGAGCATGATCGTCATCGGATCGGTGATCGCCTCGGGGGTCACGCCGAGCGCGGGCGGCGGCGTCCACTGCGCGAGGCGTGCCAGAACCTCCTTGCGGCGGCGCACGATCGGCGGCCAGTGGTGCGGTCCGAGCGCCTCGCCCCCGGTCGCCCACATCAGGACGAGCTCGTCGAGCGCCATCGCGACCTCGTGGCGGCCGAGCTGGAAGATGTCCTCTTCATCCTCCAGATAGCCGTTGCGCGCGAGCAGCGCGCCGAACT
Source organism: Solirubrobacteraceae bacterium (assembly GCA_035308005.1). GTDB lineage: Bacteria > Actinomycetota > Thermoleophilia > Solirubrobacterales > Solirubrobacteraceae > Palsa-513. The sequence continues at coordinate 7,997 of DATGHN010000321.1, read as the reverse complement.
CGCGGAGCTTGTTCCACCAGCGCGTGAGGAACCAGTAGTCGCAGTAGAACTTGTGCTCCTCGACGTAGGGAAAGACGGTCCGCGAGAGCGCCAGCAGCTCGTCGAAGGCTCCGCGCGCCGCCTCGGGCACGAGCTCGCGGTACTCGCCGGCGAGCCGCTCTCGTTCCTTCAGGATCTCCTCCGTGGGGCGCTCGATCTGCTTGCCGGCGCGAAGCGCGTCGACGTGGCCGATCAGCGCCGCGTAGGGAATCGCCGGGTCATCGAGCCAGCTTCGGTACTCGTGTGTCAGGCCGTCGCCGGTGGCCATGTTGAACCACGGGTCCTTGATCCGCTCGAGCTCCTCGAGCCAGGCCCGCCCGGCGTCGCTGGCGCCGAGCTCGGCCTCAATCTCGGCCGGGGTGCGGCCCTCGATGAACGCCTCGTGCGCCCCGGACTCGACCGCGAGCCGCGCCAGACGGCGCAGCTCGGCGTCGGGGCGAAACAGGATCACGTCGATCCCGGCCACCATCTGGGCGATGTGCTGGTCGGGGATGTCCGGCAGGCTGTTCTTGCACAGCTCGGCGAAGGTCGCGTAGGCGCCGTAGCCGAGCAGCAGGAACTCGAAGTGCTGCTGCCACATCAGCTCGCCGAGGCGCAGCGTACGCTGGTAGGCGTCGAGCACGTCGATGAACGCGGTGTTGCGCTCGTCGTCGAACATGACCTCGTCGGGCTCGTACTCCGGCAGCGCCGGGACGCGAAGCTCGGTGATCTGCGCGATCAGCGACTGCATCTTCTCGCGCCACCTCGCGTAGAGCTCGTCCCAGTTGGCGAAATAGTGGCCCGCGCGGCGCTGGAAGAACTCGGCGCGCTCGGCGATCTTCGCCGGGTCGGTGACGGGGTTCCCGGAGATGTAGATATAGCCGTTGACGACGCGGTAGTCGATGCCCATCGCCGGCGGAACCGCGAAGACGCGGTTCTGCCACGCGCCGACGGCCTGGTACGGACCGTCGATGCAGGTCACATCGAACGCCGACATCGGCAGCGGGAAGTGCATCGAGTTCCAGAACCAGAAGCGGTTCTCGTCCTTCTCGCGCCGCGCCGGCGCGAAGAAGGCGTGGTAGGGATAGATCTCCTCCCAGCCCTCGCAGCCGGGCGGGGTCTCGATCGAGTAAGGGCTTGGAAATGCGCTCACAGGCGCCGTGGCTGCCACTGCTCTCCCCTCTCTCTGACTCGCATACATCAAACAAGAAACGGCGGCGAGGCGAGGGCGCGGCCTCAGATGATCGCCTAGCCGCGTCGCACGCGATCGCGCCGTCGAGTAGAACGTGCGTGGGGAGAGCTTCCAACGCACAAGGAGGCGTTATGCGCAGTGGAAAGCTTCTCTACGGCGGGGGCGGAGGTGTGGCGCTGCTCGCCGCCGCGGCCGTTGCCGTAACGCTCTCGGGCGGTCAGGCGGCCGCCGCGGGCCAGCCCGCGCTCTCACCGGCGCAAACGCAGGCTCTCTCGCAGAACGTCACGCGCAAGGTGATCGTCGTGATGCGCAATCAGTTCCCGGGCGTCAGCGTCGCGCCGGCGTCGCTGCCGACGCGGCGCGCCGACGTCGCGGCGGCCCAGCAGCCGGTCCTCAGCGACCTCGCCGCCAGCGACTCCCAGAACGTCACCTCCTACACGACGGTCGACGCCGTGTCGGCGACGGTCTCACCCGGCGAGGAGTCCCAGCTTGCGGCAAATCCGGCCGTCGCCGAGGTGATCCCGGATGTGCTGATCCCGCTCTCGAGCCCTCAGCCCGCGAACAGCGGATCTGGCGGCGGCGGCGCGACGCCGCTCCCGAACGCCTGCGCGCGCCCAGGCCACGTTCAGCTCGACCCGCAGGCGCTCGAGGCGATGGGCGCCGACTCGGACGTTCCCGGACAGCCGACCGCGCGCTCGCTCGGCTTCACGGGCGCGGGTGTGAAGGTCGCCTTCATCGCCGACGGTCTCGACATCAACAACCCCGACTTCATCCGGCCAAACGGCCAGCACGTCTTCGTCGACTACCAGGACTTCAGTGGCGAGGGGACCGCGGTGCCGACCGGCGGCGAGGAGGCATTCCTCGACGCGGGCTCGATCGCCGCGCAGGGCCGCGAGGTCTACGACGTCAGCAAATACAGCGACCTCCCGCTGCGTAAGCGCTGCCTGATCCGCGTCGAGGGAGTCGCCCCCGGCGCGAGCCTCGTCGGGCTCGACATCTTCGGCGCCGAGGACGCGGGCTTCAGCTCGTCGTTCCTGCAGGCGATCGACTACGCGGTCACGGTCGACCACGTGAACGTCCTCAACGAGTCGCTCGGCAACAACTTCTACCCCGACGACGGGCCCGCGCTCGACCTGATCAAGCAGGCCAACGACGCGGCCGTCGCCGCCGGCACGACGGTCGTCGTCTCGACCGGCGACGCCGGAGTGACGAACACGATCGGGACGCCTTCGTCGGACCCCAACGTGATCAGCGCCGGCGCCTCGACCACCTACCGCATCAACGCCCAGACGGGCTACGGCGGCGCCCGCTTCCCCGGCGTCACCGGCTGGCTCAACAACAACATCAGCTCGTTCAGCTCGAGCGGCTTCACGCAGTCCGGCCAGACGATCACGCTCGTCGCGCCGGGCGAGGACAACTGGGCCCTGTGCTCGACCGACACTCAGATGTTCAGCGAGTGCACGAGCTTCGCCGGCAATCCGACGCCGGTCGACCAGTCGGGCGGCACGAGCGAGTCGGCGCCGCTAACGGCGGGCGCCGCGGCGCTCGTCATCCAGGCCTACTCTCAATCCCACCATGGCGCGCTGCCGACGCCCGCGGTCGTCAAGCAGATCCTGACCAGCACCGCCGATGACATCGGCGCGCCGGCAGACCAGCAGGGCGCCGGGCTGATCGACGCCTACAAGGCGGTTCTCGCGGCCGAGGCCTACGGACAGGCCGCGCAGTCCTCGGGCACGCCGACACTGTTGACCTCCGTGGGTCAGCTGAACGCCGCCGGCGCGCCCGGCAGCGCCGAGCAGCTCAGCACGACGATCACCAACAACAGCTCGCGCCCGCAGGCGGTATCGCTGTCGACGCGGACGCTCGGCGCCTACACGCCGATCGACTCGGCGACGGTCACGCTTTCGGACACCGCAAGCCCCCACATGACCGACTGGCAGGGGATCAGCGACAACGTCGAGCCGGTCACCTTCCGGGTTCCGCCGGGGGCGAACCGCCTCAACGCGCAGATTGCCTTCCAGAACGCCTCGCCGTCCGACCTGAACGCGCGCGTGCGCCTCACCCTGGTCGACTCCAACGGCAACCTCGCCGGCTACTCGGTGCCCCAGGGCGACGGGAACTTCGGCGACATCCAGGTGACCGATCCGGCGCCCGGCCGCTGGACGGCCTACATCTACAGCCGCGACTCAGCCGACGGCGGGACGACCGGCCCAGTGCTGTTCGGGGCAAGCGTCGCCTCGTACACGTCGTTCGGGACGGTGTCCCCGTCGAGCGTCGTCCTCGGACCGGGCCAGTCGGCGCCGGTCAGCCTGACGGTGAACACGCCGTCAACGCCAGGCGACGAGTCGGGCGCGATCGTCCTGACGGCCGGAGGCGGCGGCCACGCCGACGACGACGACGTGTCTCGCGTGACGACCGTGCCCGTGACCCTGCGAAGCCTCGTCCCGACCGGGTCGACCAGCTTCAACGGGACCCTCACCGGCGGCAACGGCCGCTCGGTGATCACGGGGCAGGCGTTCTACTACCAGGTCAACCTGCCCGCGGGCGACCCCGAGCTCAACGCGTCGGTGACGCTGGCGGACAACCCCAACAACCAGACCTACGCCTGGCTGATCGACCCGCAGGGCGACGCCCAGTCGTTCGCGAGCAACGGCGTCGTGACGACCGACTCAAGCGGCACGCCCACCTACACCAACACGCTCGGCGCCAACCTCCACGCACTCGCTCCGGCGGCGGGAGCATGGACGCTGGTCGTGCTGTTCGCGCCCGCCGTCTCCGGTCAGGCGCTGTCGGAGCCGTTCACCGTCACGATGAACGAGACCGCCGAGGCGGTCAGCGCACCCGGCTTGCCGGACTCGGCAAAGACGGTCCTTCCGGCCGGGAAGCCGGTCACGGTCCCGGTCACCGTTCACAACAACACGACCGCGCCCGAGGCCTACTTCCTCGACGCGCGCCTGTCCTCCCAGACGCAGTACAACCTCGCGTCGCTGACGTCGCCCGACACGACAGCGCCGCTGAACATCAGCGAGAACATCCCGATCTACCTGGTGCCGACCGACACCACGGCGATCCAGGCGCTGGCGCAGACGTCGGGCACGGAGCCGATCCAGTTCGACTTCGGCTCCTTCAACGGTGATCCGGACCTCGCCTCCTCGCAGGGGATCAGCGCGGCCGGCACATACAGCGCGACGCCTGTCGCCCAGGGACCGTGGGGCGTGGTCCCGACCACGGTCGGCCCGTTCGAGGCGGCCGGCGCCGCACCGGAGCCGGTGACGACGGCGTTGCTGGCGACGACGCCCGCGTTTGACCCGGCCGTCAGCTCGCCGCCCGGCGACCTCTGGCAGATCGCGGTCAACCCGGCGGCGTCGCTTGGCACGGTGATCGTCAACCCCGGCAGCTCGGCGACGATCCCGGTCACGATCACCCCGGGCGGCACGGCCGGGCAGGTTGTCTCCGGAGCGCTGTACGTGGACGACGCGAGCCTCGTCGATTTCGGCTCGCTGATCCCCAACGGCAGCCAGCTGGCTGCGCTGCCCTACACCTACACCACCGGCTAGGCCCATGGCGGGGCCGGGAGCGTCGCGCTCCCGGCCCCGCCCCTTTTCTCCTAGGATCGAGCGCATGAGCCAGACGCTGCGCGAGGAGGTGGCGCTCGGCTGCCGCGTGCTTGAGGGCGAGGGCCAGGGCGACCTCGTCTGGGGCCACGTCTCGGCGCGCGACCCGCTCGGTCGCGGCATCTGGATGAAGGCCTCGTCGTTCGGCTTCGGCGAGGTCGGCGCCGATCAGGTGATCCTCGTGTCATTCGACGGCGAGGTCCTCGAGGGCGACTATCCGCGCCACGCCGAGTACCCGATCCACACGGAGCTGATGCGGGCCCGCGCGGACGTCGGCTGCGTCGTCCACACCCACGCGCCGTGGTCGGTCGCGTTCGCCTCCACGCAGGCTCCGCTGCGCCCGCTCTCACACGAGCCGACGCTGTTTGTCCCGCCCGATGTGGCGCGCTTCACGCTGACCGGCGATCTGATCCTCACGCGCGAGCTCGGCGAGGCGCTGGCGGCCACCGTGGGCGAGCGGAACGCCGCGCTGATGGTCCACCACGGGATCGTCGCCTGCGGAAAGGACGTGCCGAGCGCCGTGATGGCCGCGGTGCTGCTCGAGCGCGCCTGTCGCGCCAACATCCGGTCGCTGGCCGGCGGCGGGCCGGCGACGTGGTCAAGCGATGAGGAGGCGCTCGCCAAGCGCGATCACTGCTACGGACCGGCGCAGCTGCGCTCGGCCTGGGAGTTTCTCGTCAGGAGCCTCTGACGAGGCTTGAACTGAGCGCGAACACCGCGCATCGGCCGAATGGCCTATCGAGGGGGTCCGCTCCCGCCGCCACCGGGGGTCTCGATGCGGATGCGGCCGCCGGCGGCGATCGCACCGGTCGACTTGGCGGCGATCGGGCGGCCGTCGAGTGAGTCCGCTCCCAGCGCGCCGTCGCCGCCGCCGTCGGCTCCGCGCGGAGCGTGGCGGCGGCGCTCGGCGATCAGCGAGAAGGTCATCGGCTCGAGCGCCTCGATTTCGCGAATCACGCCGTCGCCTCCGCGCCAGACGCCCGCGCCGCCTGATCCGCGCCGGCGCTCGACGCGGATGGCCCGCAGCGGGTACGCGCGCTCGAGCGCCTCGACAGGCGTGTTGAGCGTGTTGCTCATCGCGACGTGTACGCCGCTTGGGCCGTCGGCGTCCGGGCAGGCCCCCTGCCCGCCGCCGATCGTCTCGTAGTAGGAGAAGCGGTCGTTGCCAAGCGTGAGGTTGTTCATCGTGCCCTGGCCGAGGGCGCGGCCGAAGGCCGCCAGCACGAGGTCGGCGATCCGCGAGGAGGTCTCGACGTTACCCGCCGCCACGGCCGCTCCGCGGCGAGCGTTCAGCAGCGAGCCCTCGGCGGCCAGCACCTCGATCGGGCGGTTCGAACCGGCGTTGGGCGGCGCGCCCGGATCACTCAGCACGCGAACGGCGAAATAGCACGCCGATCGCGTCACCGCCAGCGGGCAGTTGAGGTTCCCGTCGTGCTGGTCGGCGCTGCCGCTGAAGTCGAACACGATGTGCGCGCCGGCGACCGTCGCGCGCAGGCGCAGTTCGAGATCGCCCTCGGCGGCCTCGACAAAGTCGCGCGCCTCGCGCACGCCGTCGCCGAGCGCCGCGATCGCACTCCCGGCGCGCCGCTCGCCGTAGTCGAGCACCGAGTCGACGGCGGCCGCGAAGCGCTCGGCGCCGATCGCGCTGGCGAGCTCGGCGAGGCGCCGCGAGCCGACGACGTTGGCGGCGAGCTGGGCGCGCAGGTCGGCGCGCCGCTCGGCCGGCTGCCGCATCCCGGCGACTGTCGCGGCGATGTCGGCCTCCGCGAAGCGCCGCGGCGCGATCAGGACGCCCTCCTCCTCGATCGAGACGCTGTCGGCCGGCATCGAACCGGCCGTCCGGCCGCCGACGTCCGCGTGGTGCGCGCGCGTCGCGGCGAAGCCGATCAGACGGCCGCCGAGATGCGCGGGCGTCACGACGGTGATGTCCGGCAGGTGCGTGCCGCCTTCGAAGGGGTCGTTGAGGATCCACGATCCGCCGGGGACCTGCTCGCGTCCCGCGACCGCGGCGACCGCTGCCGGCATCGCCCCCAGGTGGACCGGGATGTGCTCGGCCTGCATGATCATCTCGCCGCGCGCGTCAAACAGCGCGCTCGAAGCATCGCGGCGCTCCTTGATGTTCGGCGAGTGCGCAGCGCGGACGAGCAGCGCGCCCATCTCGGCGCACGCCGCGTGCAGAGCGCCGAGCGCAAGCGGCAGCTCGATCGCGTCAAGGCGCTCACTCACGCGCGTACCACCTCGATCGCGCCGGACTCGAGCACACGCGCACCCCAGCCCGGCTCGATCAGGAGCGTCGCGTCGGGTAGCGCGCAGATCGCCGGGCCGTCGAGGCGCTCGCCGACCGCCGGCTCACCCTCGAGGAGCACCGCGTCAAGCTGCCGATCGCCGATCTGGACCGGCGTCCGCGAGCGCCGTGCTCCCGCCGCCGCCGCACCGGTCGCAAGCCGCGGCGCCGCGCCCCAAACCGACACTGTCACCGTCACCAGCTCGACCTCGCCATCTGTGTCGCGGTAGCCGAACTCGCGCTCGTGGGCGGCCTCGAAGCGCTCACGCAAGAGCTCCGCCGAAGCGTCGAGCGGCGCCTCGACCGCGAGCTCGAAGGACTGGCCGCGGTAGCGCAGCGCGTAGCGGACGCGCTCGCGAAGCGGCTGCGATCCGAGCTGCGCACGGGCCCGCGTGAGCAGCGGCTCGACACGCGCCGCCTCGAATGACCCCGTCGCGTCGCGTCGCGGCGCGGCGGCGGCGAGCCCGAACGCCGAAAGGACGCCGCAGCTTCGCGGGCAGATGATCCGCTCGATGCCGAGCTGGGCGGCGAGCGAGGTGGCGTGCAGCGGCCCGGCGCCGCCGAAGGGCATCAGCGCATATCGCCGCGCGTCGATCCCGCGGGCGACGGTCAGCGCTCGCAGCGCTCCCAGCATCTCGGCATCGGCGATCGCGAGGATTCCCTGTGCGGTGCGGAGCGGATCGAGCCCGAGCTCCGCGGCGAGGCGGGCGATTGCGGCGTGCGCGAGATCGCGCCGCAGTGGAACCCCGCCGGCGAGCCCCGCCGCCTGCGGTAGGTGCCCGAGCACCACGTGGGCGTCGGTGACCGTCGCCTCCTTGCCGCCGCGGTCGTAGGCGGCGGGACCCGGCGTCGCACCGGCCGAGCGCGGACCGACACGCAGCGCGCCGCC
>DATGHN010000320.1:0-2080 GCA_035308005.1 Solirubrobacteraceae bacterium | reverse complement strand
GCAGGTGCGCCGCTCCCAACACCCACGCGATCCTGCGGTGTCCTGCGACTCTGCGCCATCCCACCCTCTCCCGGAAAACGGGCGACCGCCCATTCGATGTTAGTCACCACGTCGTCGCAGTGGTGGCGATGTCAGTGATCGGCGGCCAGGCCCAGCCGCCGGCTGTGAAAACGTGCACGAGGCGTTGCGCAGCGCCGCCCACCCGCCGGCGCGTTCGCCGCCCGCACGGCGGGATTTCGGCGCCCCGCGCTCCGAAAGTAGGGCGATTGGTCACCCCTGCGCCGGTGAATGCGCCCTCGCGCTCCAGAGGGCAGCGAGCGAAAAACGCTATGGATCTTCGGCGCATCGGCCGATAGGTACGCCATGTGGTCCTTGACCGGCGTTGACCCGGTGACGTCGCCGCGGAGTGCCGCCGGCGCTCGCCTACGCCCCAGCGCGCGCAGCCGGCGGGCGGGGGAGGTCGGCGGATGACCGAGCAGAGCTCGCCAGCCGTTCAGGTATCGGGAGACCGCGCGATGCAGCAGCCGCGCGAACGGCTGGGCGACATCGTCGTCAACCTCGGGTTTTGCGATCGCTCCGCGGTTGAGGACGCGGTCGCCCTGGCGGCCGAGTCGGGTGAGCTGCTTGGACAGGTGCTGCTCGAGCGCGGCTCCCTCACGACCGATCAGCTCGCGATCGCGATGGCGAAGCGATTCGGCCTCGAACATCGCAGTCTGGCCGAGATCAACTTGGACTCGGACGTCACCGACCTGGTCTCGTTCGCCGCGGCGCGCCGCATGGGCGCCGTGCCGGTCGCGCGCGCCGACGCTCACACGCTGGAGGTGGCGATCGCCAACCCCGAGAACTTCCTCGCGCTCGAGGACGTCTCGATGTTCACCGGCATGCAGATCAAGCCGGTCGTCGTCTCGCAGGAGGACCTCGACACCCTGCTGAAGCGCCTCAGCGTGCTCGATGGCGAGATGGTCACCGACGAAGACGCCGGCCAGCTTCAGGACGCCAGCCAGCTCGAAGCCGCCGATGACGCCCCGACGATCAAGCTCGTGCGCTCGATCATCTCCGACGCCGTCGGGCGCGGCGTCTCCGACATCCGCTTCGCCCCCGACGAAGGCGCGCTCAGCGTGCGCTTTCGCATCGACGGTGTGATGAGCGACACGACCCGCGTCCCGCGAAGCCAGGCCGCGGCCGTGATCTCGCGCATCAAGATCCTCGCCGACCTCGACATCTCCGAGAAGCGCCTGCCACAGGACGGCCGCATCGGGGTCGTGATCGACGGGCGCCGCGTCGACCTTCGCGTGGCCGTCGTCCCGCTCGTGGCCGGCGAGTCCGCCGTGCTGCGAATCCTCGACGCCGGTCGAGCACCGCTCAACCTCGACGACCTCGGGATGACCCAGCAGGACCGCGACCGCCTCAGCCTCCCGCTGCGGCGTTCGCACGGCGGCATCCTCGTGACGGGCCCGACGGGCTCAGGCAAGACGACCTCGCTCTACGCGGTCATCGCCCTTGTCCGCTCGCCCGAGAAGACGCTGATGACGATCGAGGATCCGGTCGAGTACCGCCTCGGCGGCGTCGAGCAGATCCAGGTCTCCGAGCGGACCGGAATGACCTTCGCGACAGGGCTGCGCGCGATCGTGCGCGCCGACCCGGACGTGATCATGGTGGGCGAGATCCGCGACCGCGAAAGCGCGCACATCGCCGTCGACGCTGCGCTCACCGGCCACCTCGTGCTCTCGACGCTTCACACCAACGACGCGCCCAGCGCCGCGATGCGGCTCGTCGACATGGGCATCGAGCCCTACCTCGTGGCATCCGCGGTCAACTGCGTGATCGCCCAGCGTCTTGCGCGCAAGCTCTGTCCCACCTGCCGGCGCACGGCAAGGGTGCCCTCAGAACATGTCGGCCTGGCGCCCGGCGGAGAGCTCGAGGTCTTCGAGGCGATCGGCTGCCCGCGCTGCCGGCAGACCGGCTACCGCGGCCGCGTCGGGCTGTTCGAGGTGATGAATGTCACTGATGAGATCCGCACCCTGATCGTCAGCCATGCCTCTGCACACGAGATCAGCGCGCTCGCCGTCCAGCAGGGAAT
>DATGHN010000319.1:0-9925 GCA_035308005.1 Solirubrobacteraceae bacterium | reverse complement strand
ACCGCGCCGGCGGAGGAGGTGTCGAGGTTGGTGCCGTAGTTGGTCTCGACCTCGTTGATCGCCGCGAGCACCTGCCAGGGGACTCCGTACCACGAGCCGGCCGACTGGTAGATCGCGAGCAAAAACGGCGGGATGTGGAAGCTCTCGACGAAGAACTGCGGAACCTCGGCGCCGCCGGGGACGATGAAGGGGTCGCTCCAGGAGCCGGGCAGGACGCCGGCGAGCGGGTTGGCGCCCGCGAAGAGCGACGGCGGCGGGGCGGTCGGGCCGTTCGGCGTCGCGCCGTGATCGCCATGGCGCGTGCGGCCTCTGATCGAAGCGGTCTGCGGCTGCGCTCCGGCAAGAGCGATCGACGGGCCCTGCGTCGTGTGGTGGCCGCGGTGGTGGTGGCGTCGATGGCGGCCGATTCCGGTGCCGATGCCGAGCGGCTGGCCGGCTTGCGTCGGTCCCGTCGGCCCGGTCTCGCCGGCCGGGGCGGTCGGCGTCGTGGTCGCCGGCGTGGTGCTCGTGTCCGGAGCCGGCACGCCGCCGTCGGAAGGTCCGGTCGGCGCTGTCAGGCCGGTCGGGCCGATCGGCGCCGTGACGCCAGTCGCACCGGTCTGGCCCGAGGCGCCGGTCGCCCCGCTGGCGCCGAAGGTCGAGCCACCGTTTGAGGGCACCGATGAGCCGTTGGTCACCGAGGAGTCGCCCGGCGCAGCGCCCGCCGTAGCGGCGATCGCTCCAACTGCGCCCACGACCGCGACGACAAGCGCCGTCCGGCGGAAACGATTCAGTTGCATGCCTGGCGCGTTGTATCACGCACGCGCATGCTCATGTGCAACGGTTGTTTCCGGCGTCGGCCGAAACCGCGGTCGTTTCCGTGCAGAGCTATGCCGCAGCGGCCAGATCGTCGTAGGTGACGCACTCCCGCCGCGGCGTCGCGTGGCGGATCACGGCCTCGAGGGCGAGCATGTGGCTCGGCGAGGCCAGATCGCGCGGGTGGACGTCGATGCGCAGCGTCGAGCCGGCGAGGCGGCCGATCGCGCGAAGCAGCGTCGGCGACAGCGATCTGCGCAGGGGTCCGGCGGCCTCGAGGGCTACCGGCGGCGCTCCGAGGCGCTGGTGTGCGCCGGTCTGTGTCGGGTGCAACGCCCAGGCGCCCGCCCACCAGGCAAAGCGCGTGCGTAGCGACTCACGCAGCGCCGGCGTGTAGGCGTAGGCCGGAGCGACGAAGCCGCGCGGCTCGAGTCCCGCGAGCTTGAGGATCCGCCGGCCGGCGTCGAGGGCGCGTACCGTCTGGCGCTGATCGAGGCCGACGAACTCCGGCGACTCGCGGGCCATCGCGCTGCGCGGATGAAAACCGCGCCGCGGCGACTGGAGGTGATGGAAGCCGTGCTGGGCGAGGGCGTCGCCGAGCTCCGCTCGCTCCAAGAGCCAACCCGCAACCTCAGGTCGACGGTCAGACAATGGATGGAGGTCGGCCGCGGGGATCACGAGCAGCGTGACGCGCGCGACGCCGAGGTCGTCGAGCCAGTCGCGGATCAGCGCCGCGCGCTCGAAGGTGGCGGGCTCGATGTCGTGGAGCGCGACCGCGAGCCGGCGCTCAGGCCGCATCGCGAACCGCCTCGGCGCCGGGCGCGAGGCCGAGCGCGCCGCGGTAGCCCTCGGCGAGGCGCGCCAGAGCGCGATCCCAGGTCCGCGCCTCGACCGCCGCGCGCGCGGCAGCGGCAAATGTGGCGCGGCGCTCCGGCGAGGAGGCGAGCGCGACCAGGCTGTCGGCGAGCGCCTGCGCCGACGGCGGGACGAGCAGCCCGTCGACCCCGTGGCGGACCAGCTCGCGCGGCCCGCCGCTGTCGACGGCCAGCACCGCCGTGCCACTCGCCTGCGCCTCGAGCACGACCTGGCCGAAGGTGTCGGTCTCACTCGGGAAGCAGAAGATGTCGGCGCTCGCGTAGGCGCGAGCGAGCTCCGTGCCCTCGAGCCAGCCGAGGAACGTCGCCCGCTCGCCGAGGCGCTCCTGGATTCGCGGCAGCTCGGGTCCGCCGCCGGCGATCGCCAGGTGAAGGCGCGGGTCGCGCGCGTGGGCGAGCAGGAAGGCATCGGCGAGCAGGTCGATGTTCTTCTCCTTGCTGACCCGCCCGGCATAGAGGACCGACACCTCGCCGGGCAGTAGCGACATATCGCGCAGGCGCGGATCGAAGCGGGCGGTGTCGACGCCGCGGTCCCAGCGGATGATCCGCGCGCGGGCGATGCCGAGCTGTGCGAGCGCGTCGTCGGCGGCGCCGCTCGGTGAGAGGACGCATCGGCACTGAGCGTAGAAGACGGCGACGACCATCGCTGCGGTCATCTCGAGCTGCGGGTCGCCGCTGCGAAGCCCCGCGTAGGCGGCGAGCTCAGTGTGGTAGCTGCCGATCAGGGGGATCTCCATCGCGCGCGCGAGCAGCGCCGCCGCGACGCCGCTCGGCCCCGGGGCGCAGACGTGGATCAGGTCGTAGCGCCCGTCGGCGATCGCCTCGACCGCGGCCGGCAGGGTCGGTACGCCGATCTCCATCCCCGGGTAGTGGGGGATCTCGACATCGGCGACGGCGGCGAGCCGACGGTCGACGTTTCGGTCGGTGCCGATCACCTCGATGTCGAAGCCGTCGACGCCGCGCTCGCGGATCTCCTCGATCGTTCGCGTCACGCCGTGCATCGCGCCGATCCCGTCGGCGATGATCGCGACGCGCGGGCGCTCGCCCTCGCGGCTTGTGAGCTTGGCGCGCTCGCGGGCGATGAAGGCTGCCGACGGCGCGTAGGGGATCGCCGGGATGCAGGCGCCGAACAGGACGGCGCCGATCTCCTCGATCTCGCCGCGACCTGCGGCATCGACCGCGGACGCGACGGCGTCGCGTAGCAGCCGCTCGTGGGCGCGCGTGGCGCGACGGTGAAGCCCGGCATGGGTGAACCCGTCGCGCTGCATGTAGGCGACGAGGTCGGCTTCGGAGAGCTCGCCGAGGCCGAGCGAGTCGAGCCAGGCGCGAAGCAGGGCGCGGGCGTCGGCAGGCGAGAGGTCGCCCGTCGCGTCTCCCTCTCGGCGATCGCCGTCGCGCAGCACCCGCTCGGCGATCTCGAGCACGCGCGCCGCCTCGAGGGTCGCGCGCTCGCCGTCGTGGCCGAGGGCCCGCACCGCCAGCGCCATCGCCGCGTGCGCCCACTTCTCGGCGCTGCCCTGCTCGCCCGCCGGGGCGACGCGACCGGCGCGGACGTGGTCGAGGAACTCGGCGGCGGTGGCTGCGGGCGGCGCCTTCGTGAACGTGCGCCCGATGTCGATTCCGGCGTGGTCGTCGCTGCCGCCGATCGCGATGCCGCCGTTCGTCTCGACATAGATCGCGGCCGGCATGTTGAGCTCGCGCGCGCGTGAGCCGTTGCGCGTCTCCCAGATCGGGAAGAGCTCGGCGAGGCGGCGGCGGTGGCGGCTCGTCAGCGGCGCCGCGACGGAGTAGAACGGGTGCGCGAGAGCGCTGACGATCGTCTCCGAGTCCAGATACTCGGCGCAGGCCTCGACGTCGCCCGAGTGCTCCTGAAGCCACTCGTGGTGCTCGGGCGTGATGCCGAGACACAGCACGTGCACAGCCTGGGCCTCGCCGCGGAAGCTCGCCGTCAGCTCCTCCGAGATGAAGGCGCCGGGGAGATCGGCGATCTCGAGCGCCCCGTCGATCGTGTCGTGATCGGTGATCGTCACGAAGTCCATGCCGCGGCGCCGCGCCAGCTCATAGACCTCTTGCGGAGGCGTCGCGCACTCCGGAAGGCCGACTGCCCTCTGCACCCCGAGCCGCGACACTGCGGACGCGCTCGAATGGCAGTGAAGGTCGACCCTGCTGTTTAGCTCCTCATCCCTCGATGTATTCATGCATCACAGATTCGGCTGCAAATCGCGCCTTTCTGTGACCAGTCGGTGAACACTGTGCGCCGCTATCAGGATCTTCACTTCGAACGGCGCGCCCGCTGGTGTTAATGCCGGTGCGAGTCTGACCAGCTCGCAGCGAGCTCTCGACGAAGATGACCCCGCGGGTCGCGCACGAGGGCCTCTCTCAGCCGGCGCCCTGGGCTCCCTCAACGGTGAGCCCGGGGCGTGGCTGCTGATCAGTCGAGCGCCAGTTCGAGCGCGGCCGCCGTCGCGGCCGAGGGCGCCGGCGGGATGCCGTTGACGAGCAGGAAGCGCGGGTTGGCCTGCGTCAGGCGCCAGGCCTGGAGCGACGACGCCCCGGCGCGCTGGGCGAGGACGAATCCGAGCGCCAGCGTGTGGTCGCGCGTCCCCGGGTGCCCGTCCGACGCGATCACGTAGGCGAGGCCGTTGCGCAGCAGCGAGACGGCGGTCTCCTGGACGGTGAGCCCGTTGTTGCCGAGCAGCGAGCAGACGTTCACCTGTGCGACCGCTCCCGCCTGCAGCAGCGCCCGCAACCTCGCCTGGCCGTCCGTCGTCTCGGCGCCGCGCGCGCGCTCGGGGTGGGCGAGGACGATCCCGAAGCCGCGCGCGGCGACCTGCGCGCAGTCGCCGGCGAACTCGTCATCGATACCGCGGAACGGCGCCTCGACGAGCAGCCAGCGGCTGCCCTCGGGTCCCTGCGCGATCGTCTCGAGGTCTGAGTCGGCGAGCTTGCGCGCGTAGCGCGCATCGAGCTCGCCGCCGGTGTGCACACGCACGCCGATGCCGTGCTCGGAGATCGTGGCGGCGAGGCGCTCGACCCGCTGCGGGATCGAGGCTATATCCAGCGGGAAGCAGCCGTTGATGTGGGGCGTCGCGGTTACGTCGCGGACGCCCTCTGCGGCGAGCCGGCGCGCGTGCTCGAGCGCCGCGCGCTCATCGGCTGCGCCGTCATCCACCCCCGGCAGCAGGTGGAGGTGCAGATCGACGTATGACATTGGTCCTTCCTTTCCGTGGGGCGGATCCTCGGTGCCCGCCCGGCAGCGTTGCTATGGTCGTTTTCCCCACGGTAGCAGCCGGTTCTTTCATTCTTGCCGGGGTTTCACGGCTTTGTCACAAGCGAGCGACAAGCAGCAGGGACCACGGTGGGCGCCAGGCCGGCGCCGCGAGGCGCTGCTCGAGGTCGGCGCAACACTCGGTCTGACGCCACGCGCAATACGCCGCGCGCGGCTGCAGCTGCTCGTGTTCGGACCGCTGTTTGCGGGTGTGATCGCGCTGTGGGAGTACCGCGCGCGAATCTTCGGCCTGCCAGGGTGCGCGCCAGGCTGCAAAGCGCCGGACGTGCCGAACGTCGATCCGTCGGGGACCCCGGTGCTTCAGGTCTTCGTCGTCCTGACGCTGCTGATTCTCGGCTGGGCGCTGGCGCGCGACATCGGGCGCGGCTTGGGGCCGATCCTCTTCCGGCGCATGGACGCGGCGACGGCAGGCACGGCAGGCTTTGTGATCCGCCTGTTCGCGCTGATCGTGGCCCTGGTGCTCGCGCTGCGCATCGCCGACGTCTCGCTGACGGCGATCGCGATCACCGCCTCAGCGTCGGCCGTCGTGCTTGGCCTCGCTGCGCAGCAGACCCTCGGCAACCTGATCGCCGGGATCGTCCTCCTCAGCGCGCGCCCGTTTCGCGTCGGCGACACGATCCGCCTGCAGGTCGGCGCCCTCGCGGGCCAGATTGAGGGCGTCGTGACGTCGCTTGGCCTGATGTACACGACGTTTGACTCAGGCGGAGATCCCGTCCTCGTCCCCAACAGCGCCGTCCTCGCCGCGGCCGTGCGCCCGCTGCATGAGCCCGAGGCGGTGACCCTGCGCGCCCGCGTGCGCGACGGCCGCACGCCGATCGAGCTGCAGAAGGCGATCGAGGATCGCCTGACGGTCGCTATTCGCCGCCATCCGCGCGTCGCCCTCGAGGAGGTCGACGAGACGGGGATCCTCGTGACGATCACGGTCGCCCCCCAGAACCCGGCCGACGGCGGCCGGCTCGCGAGCGAGCTGCTCGAGGCCGTTACGCGCGAGGTCGGCGACGTCGCCGACGGCGACGTCGCTCAGGCCGAGCGTCTGGCGTAGTGCGCGTAGAGCGCGTCGTCGCACTCGAGCAGCATCTGTAGCTCGAGCTTCTGGGGCTCGGCGATCTCGGAGTCGGCGAGGATCGTCGCGTCGCCGCCGCCGACAAGCAGCGGCGATACCGACAGGAAGAGCTCATCGATCAGCGACTCCTCGGCCAGCGTCGAGTTCAGCTTCGGGCCGCCCTCGCAGATCACGCGCCGCACCCCGTAGGCCGAGCCGAGCAGGTCGAGCGCCTCGCGAATTGTTGGCGTCCGCAGGTACTCGACGCGCGCCGCGCATGGCGCCAGCTCGCGGTCGGAGGCCGTCACGATGACGACGAACGACGCCGGGTCGCTCAGCAGCGGCAACCCCGGGTCGAGATCGACCTTCCGCGTCGCGACGACCGCTAAGGGCTGCTCGCGCTCGCCGCGCGCCGCTCGCGCCGCGCGCGTCTGTTCGTTGCGGATCGTCGGGCCGTAGCGCTCGGCGCGCGCGGTGCCGGCGGCGACCAGGACCGCATCCGCGCGGGCGCGCAACGCGTGGAAGAGCGCGCGATCGGCGGGGTTTGAGAGCGGCGTCGAGCGGCCGTCGATCGTGATCCGCCCGTCGACGCTCGCGATCATGTTGAGGGCGAGGACCGGTCGCGCGCCGGGCGCGGCCGCGCGCAGATGGCCGAGCGCCTCGGCGGCGGCGACGCTCTGCGTCGGTTGTGGAAGCAGGCGACGGAACTCCGCCGCCTGTTCCTCACTCACTCCGTCTCTTGCGGCTCGAACGTCAGCGCGGCGGAGTTGATGCAGTAGCGCAGGCCGGTGGGGTCAGGGCCGTCCTCGAAGACGTGGCCGAGATGGCCCTCGCAGGTGCTGCAGAGCACCTCGGTGCGGCGCATCAGCAGGCTCCTGTCGTCCTCGGTCGCCACGGCGTCGGGGTCCCGCGGTGCATAGAAGCTCGGCCAGCCGGTTCCTGAGTCGAACTTCGCATCGGAGCTGAACAGCTCGGCTCCGCAGCCGGCGCAGCGGTAGGAGCCGGGTGCCTTGTTGGCGTTGAGCTCGCCGGTGAAGGGTCGCTCGGTCCCCTTGCGGCGCAGGACCTCGTACTGCTCGGGCGCCAGTTCGGCGCGCCACTGCTCATCTGTCTTGTGGACCTGTTCTGTCATGAGCGCAGCCTAGCGCTTCGCGCGTGCCTGGTTGCGACGGTTTTGACCTGGTACCGTCACGCCGGAAAGATGTCGGTGTTTACCGGCTAAAGCAGTGCGCTCGGCAGGTTGAGGCGTCTCTCAAGCGTCCTCCGCGTCGCAGCAAGCACACAGACAGACAGTGGAGGAAACGCAATGCCCACGGGCACCGTTAAGTGGTTCAGTGACGACAAGGGGTTCGGCTTCATCACACCCGACGATGGCGACAAGGATCTGTTTGTCCATCACACCGGGATCGTCGGCGAGGGCTATCGCTCGCTGCAGGAGGGCGCCAAGGTGTCCTTCGATGCAGAGGCCGGCGACAAGGGTCCGAAGGCGGTAAACGTCGTCACGCTCTGAGCGCAGCGACAACTGAGCCTCATGGAGCCCGCCTTGTTGCGGGCTCCTCTCATTTATGGGCGGATGAGGGTGCTGCCGCTATCCTCAGCCAGTCCGACGCGCCGCGGCGGATCGCTCTAGGAACGGATGTCGACCGACGTGACAGAGGGCAGCCGGCTGCTCACCGCCGAACCGGCTGTGAGCGATCCCGGTTTGGTTGCCGAGCCGGCCCTCAACGGCAACGGTCACGGGCATCTCTTCCGCGGCCACCTGCTTGCCGCGCGCGTCGAAAGCTGGCGCGACCCGTCGGGTACCGACCTCTTCCGGTCGAAGATCGCCGTCGCCGCCTCGGCTGTGTCGCTGTCGGTGATGGTGCTGGCGAGCCTGCTGCTGGTCTCATTCGCCTCGGCGAGCGGCAAGGTGCTGGTGCCGGTCTGGACGCCCGGCTACTACCCGAGCTGGGTGGCCGGCCCGCTCGGGTCTGTCACGAGCTGGGCGGTGACCGCGAGCGCCCACACCGAGCGCGTGACGCTGACGGCCGGCGTCGCCGCGATGCTCGTCGCCTACCTGGTCGTCGTGTTCTCCTCGCGGCGGCTGCGCCTCGGCTACGTGGTCGCGACCGTCGTCGCGGTCCACGTGATCTTCCTGCTCTCGCCGCCACTGACGCTGACCGACGTCTTCAACTACCTCAACTACGGGCGCATGGAGGCGGTCCACCACCTCAACCCCTACGCGACGATCCCGGGACTCGAGCCGCACAGCGACCCGACTTTCGCGCTCAGCAACTGGCACGGACTGCTCGACCCCTACGGGCCGCTGTTCACGATCTTTGCGATGGCGCTCGTGCCGCTCGGCGTCGCGAGCTCGTTCTGGGCGATCAAGGTCGCGTTGATGATCGCGAGCCTCGCGACAGTCTTCCTCGTCTACCGCTGCGCGATGCTGCTCGGCCGAAACGCGGTCGCGGCGGTCGCGATCGTCGGCATGAACCCGATCGTGCTCGTCTGGGGCCTCGGCGGCGACCACAACGACTTCCTGATGATGTTCTTCCTCGTCTTCGCGTTCTGGCTGCTGCTGCGCGCCGACTCGCTGCGCGTCGGCCGCAACGCGCGGCCTGCATCGGGTAACCGGCGCGCGCCGCTGGCACTGCTGCGCCGCGGATGGGCCTGGCTCGACGGGATGCCGCGACCGCTCGTCGCCGGCGAGCCGGCGGCCTGGATGGAGATCCTGGCGGGCATCTCGCTGGTCGTGGCGGTCTCGATCAAGCCCTCCTCGGCGGTTCTCGTGCCGGTCATGCTGGCGGGAGCCACGCGGCGCACGCGGCTCTTCGCGGGACTGCTGATCGGCGCCGTGGCGGGGGCCGCGATGACCTACGTCGCTTTCGGCTTCAACCTGCCAAACATCGGCCAGCAGGGCTCGCTCGTGATCCCCGACGGCATCCCCAACCTGACCGGGCTCGCACTCGGCTTCGGCGGCGCGACGGCGGAGATGCGCAACGTCCTCCTCGTGCTGCTGATCGCGGTGATCGTCTCGATGACGGTCTGGACGTGGCGGACGCGGCGCTGGTTGACGGCGAGCGGCTGGGTGACGCTCGCCCTGATCGTGACGCTGAGCTGGACGCTGCCGTGGTACATCGCGTGGTTGTTGCCGTTCGCGGCGCTCTCGCGTTCGCGCCTGCTGCGCGTTGCCGCGGCGATGGTCGGGGCCTACATGTATCTGGTCTTCATGCCCTACGCCGCTGAGATCCTCGCCTTCCTGCACATCAACCCGGCGACGTCGACGCTCGGGCAGCAGGAGCAGTCGATCATGGACTCGCTGCTCTACTGACGCGCGTGAGCAGCAAGCCCGCAAGCGCCGACGAGGAGCTGTTCTCCACCGAAGCGCACATCGTCGCCCCGGTCCGCTCAGACGCCGAGCGGATCGCGCGGATCAAGCACGAGCTCGAGTTCGGCTTCGTCGCGCTCGGGCGCCTCGGAACCGCGGTCTCGATCTTCGGCTCGGCGCGCACGCCGCCGGGAAGCCCCGCCTACGAGCGCGCCCGCAGCGTCGCCCGCGCCCTCAGCGAGCGCGGCTTCGCCGTGATAACCGGCGGGGGTGGCGGCAGCATGGCGGCGGCCAACCAGGGCGCGGCGGAGGCCGGGGGACGCTCCGTCGGCCTCAACATCGAGTTGCCGAGCGAGCAGGCGCTGAACCCCTACTGCGACCTCGGTATCGAGTTCCACCACTTCTTCGTGCGCAAGATCATGTTCGTGCGCTACGCCTGCGCGTTCATCGTCGTGCCGGGCGGGATCGGCACCTTCGATGAGCTGTTCGAGGCCGTCACGCTGATCCAGACCAGGCGCGTCCGCCACTTCCCGGTGATCCTCTACGGGAGCGAGTACTGGGGCGGGATGCTCGACTGGCTGCGCGCCAGCGTGCTCCCGGCGGGAAACGTCGAC
>DATGHN010000318.1:0-3316 GCA_035308005.1 Solirubrobacteraceae bacterium | reverse complement strand
CCGGTCGCAGCGAGCGCCATCAGCGCGAGGGTCCAGACCGGACCGCGACCGGCCCCCCACAGCGAGGAGACCGCCTGCAGACCCGGAACGCTCGATACGACGCGGGAATCGAGCCCGACGATCCGTAGCGCCACGAGCAGCGCGATCACCGCCACGGCGACGAGCGCCGGATGGCGGTACACGGCGGTTGCAGCGCGGCGCCCGAGCACGACGACTGCCGCGGCCACGCCGAGCAGCGAGACCACAACTGCCGGAAGCGCATGCGACGGCGCGACCAGCGCCAGCGAGAGCCCACCAAGCAGCGCGATGCCCGCGATCGCCGTTCCGCGCCAAACCGGATCGGCGGCGCGAGAGCTCCAATCACCGCGCGTCGTCGAGGAGAGCGGCTCAACCGCGCTCACTGCGCGCCCGCGTTCTGAACCCCGCACGGACCCGGCATCAGCCTGTTGATCAGGCGGGCGGAGCGAACCTCGACCGCCCTGCGCTTGCGCCATGCCTTCAGGATCTCCTGCGCGGCGCCGTTCGTCATGCCGGCGACGTCGGGCCGCCCTTCGACGGGGACGCGGTAGCCGGGCCAGTCGGGGTCGAACAACGGATCGACGCTGTTAGCGTAGTCGCGCACGTAGAAGCTGGCTCCCTGGGAATGGAAGTCGATCACTAGGGTCGGGCCGGGCTTTGCTTGGAGCGTCTGCGCAAAGCCGTCGCCGCCGTCGAACGGCTCGGACCTTGTTCCGAAGACGTCGACGCCACCGTATGGCGAGTTGCCGGTCACAAGGTCGGCGAGGCGCGACAGGAAGGGAACAACGTCGTAGCGCAGCTCGACGTGCACGCACCGGCTGGCGGGCAGGGCGACGATCGTGCGGCCGAGGCCACCGTCGATTGTCAGCTCGACCGGACCTCTGGAGGGAAACGATGTGTGTCGCAGGTCGATGAACATCTCTCCGATCCCACCGCGGTAGCCGTCGCGCGGGATGTCGGCGATCCGCGTCGGGTCAACCGCCAACAGACCGGTGCGAGGGGCCAGGCGAACGCCGCCGACAGCCATGGCGGCGGCGGGCAGGGCCAGTGCCGCGATCGGCAGCAGCACCCAAGCCGGACCAACGCGCGGCCAGCACGCCAGCGCCCCGACGAGGATCACCCCGGCAAGCGCCACGATCGCCCACCCGAGGTCGAAGACCGCGGCTGCCGACCCGAGCGCGACCAGCGTCGCCAGTGCCGCGCACGCCGCCAGCGCTTGGGCGAGCACGACGACGCCCCGCGGGCCATCGGAGAGTTCGGCCTCTCCCTCGGCTGGGATGATCACCCAGCAGGCCAGGTACACGAGCACGCCGATGCCACCGAACAGCGTCGCGATGGCGAACGACGCGCGCAGCGCCCCGACGGGGATGCCGCGGTGGCGGCTGACACCCGCGCAAACGCCCGCGAGCCACCGACCCTGGCGGGCCCTCGAGATCTGGGCTTCGAGCGGCGAAGCGGAGCGGTCGGCGCTCGGCATGCTCGGATTGTCCATCCTTGAGGCGGCACCGCCTAGGCGTGATCACCCCTAAGCGCCCTCCGGGATGTACCGGATACGGCGCGGCCTTCTACGCCGCCGCCGCGATCCGTTTCGGACCGAGGCGGATTGGATCGCCTGACCTGAAGGGCGTCGCGGGGAACAGAAAGTCGGCTCGACGATGTGACCCAGCGTGAGAGACCCTCAGTCCGGGCGATCGATCGCGCGTCTGGTACTCGACCGCAGCCGCCGAGCCGCCTTCAACCTGCCGACAACTGCGAGGAGGTGGGCGAGCGTTGACCCGCCCACCTCCCAGTACTTCCGCTACAGGTTGCCGGCCAGGGTGCTGAGAACCTTGCCCTGCGCCGAACTGAGCCAGCCCGAGCCCGCGAGTCCCATGACGGCCGCTCTATAGATGCCGATGAGCAGGGCCTTTTGGAGCGGACTCGTCCGTGCCGTCACGGACGTGAGCTGCAGACATGCAGCGCTCGCCAGCTTGTTGACGACGGCCTGTTGTCCGGCCGACAGCCGCTGGTAGGCGGCTGAGCCGGCGATGAAATGCGTCGTGAGATTGCAAAGGCTCGCCGAGTTCACCGACACGGTGAAGCTCGCGGAGCTGGAGCCGTTGTTGCCGGCGTTGTCGATCGCCGTCGCCGCGAGGCTGTGCGCCCCCAACGCGAGCGTGTAGGCCGGTACGGCGACGAGACTGTTGCTCGCGCACGTGCTCGAGGCGACCCCGGAGAGCGCGTCGGATGCCGTGCACGCGATCGTGATCGCCTGATCCACGGTGTAGGCGCCGGCGTCACCGGTGAAGGTCACCGTCGGCGCAGTTGCATCGCGTTTGATCGTGACGGTCACCGGCCCGCTTGAACCACCGTTGCTTGAGGCTGAGCAGCTGTAGGGGGTCGCGGGCTGGTCAGCCGTGATCGTCTGGCTGGCGCAGCCGCTCGTGATGAGACTCAGCGGCGACTGCAGCTCCGACACCGACCAGTTCAGTGAGACGTTGCTGGTGTACCAGCCGTTGTTCCCGAGGGTTCCGAGGACGGTGGGAGTGATCACGGGCGGGGTCGTGTCGTTGAAGCTGATCGTGACCGAGCCGGCACCCGCGACGGCGGCCTGCGCAAACGTCGTGCCGGCGGGTCCGTAGCTCGAGCCGCCTCCGCCCCCGGCGGCTGCGCCGAAGGAGCAGACCGGAGAGTTGACGCCGCCGCCGCCGCCGCCCCCGTACCAACCGCCGCCGCCCCCGCCACCGCCGAGCTGACCGCAGACCGGCGCGGGGCCTCCGCCGGCGCCGCCGAGGCCGAAGGCGCCGGTCTGACCGCGACCGCTGAAGTTGCCGCTGCCGCCCGATCCGCCGGTCGCGCCCGTGGTGGTGCCGCCATCGCCGCCACCACCAAATGAGCTGACGCCGGCCGTTGCGTCAGGCGTGCCGCCGAGACCGCCGAACTCGAAGCCATACCCCTGAGCGCCCGCACCGCCGCCGCCACCGCCGACGAGCAGGCGTGAGGCCAGCGAGCTGGCGGACCCGTCCGGACACGTCACGACTGTGGTCGAGCACGTGCGCACGTCCGCTGCGCCCCCGCCGCCTGCTCCGCCTGTCGAGCCCGCAGCACCGCCGTTGAAGCCGCCGGCATCGGAGCTGTCCGAAAGATTGCCGGCGTCGCCGGCGCCACCGACCTCGACGTAGAGGGTCTCACCCGGAGTCACAGCCAGGTTGCCGGTCGCGATGGCCGCCAACCCGCCGGTTGAGTTGGCCCCGTTGCCGCCGGAGCCACCAGTGGCCGTCACCGAAATCGAGGTGATTCCGGCCGGCACCAAGTAGGT
>DATGHN010000317.1:0-2093 GCA_035308005.1 Solirubrobacteraceae bacterium | reverse complement strand
CGGCGGTCGCGATCGGGGCGCTGCTCGCGGCCCAGGCGGTCTACTTCGTCGGCACGGACTCCTCAGGCCAGGTCGCGATCTACAACGGCCTTCCGTACTCGCTGCCGGGCGGGATCCACCTCTACACCGAGTACTTCGTCTCCGGTGTCACCGTCGCCGAGCTCTCGCCGGCCGAGCGCCAGCGGCTCTTCAACAACGAGCTGCGCTCGCAGGCTTCCGCGTCGCGCCTCGTCAGCCAGCTCGAGCTCCACCAGATCGCGGGCCAGGGGCAGTGAACAAGCCGCTGACCCGCCTCTTCGTCTTCGTGCTCGTGATGTTCGCGCTGCTCGTCGGCTTCACGTCGCGCTGGACCGTCTTCGAGGCGAGCTCGCTGCGCACAAACGCCGACAACCACGTTCCCTTCATCGAGTCCCTGCGCATCAAGCGCGGCGCGATCCTCGCCGACGACGGCACGACGATCCTCGCGCAGTCGCTGCGCAACCACGACGGCACCTACCGCCGCGTCTATCCGTTCGGCAAGCTCTACGCGCCGGCGCTCGGCTACTACGACCCGACCTTCGGCCGCTTCGGCCTCGAGGACTACCGCAACTCGAGCCTCGCCGGATCGCCGCCGCAGCAGAGCTCGATCATCGACCAGCTCGAGGGCAAGCGGACCAACGGCGACGACGTCGTGACGACGATCGACCCGCACGCCCAGCAGGTCGCCTTCCAGGGGCTCGCGGGCCGCGACGGCGCCGTTATCGCGATGGTCCCGAGCACCGGCGCGATCAAGGTCTTCGCGGCAAGCCCGACCTATGACCCGAACCTGGTGCGCACGCAGGCCGGCCAAACGGCGCTGAAGAACTCCACCGACGCGGCCCTGCTCGACCGCGCCGCCCAGGGCCAGTACGCGCCCGGCTCGACATTCAAGGTCGTCACCGACATCGCCGCGATCGACACCGGCAAGTACACGCAGAACTCGGTGCTCAACGGCGACTCGCCGATCACCGTCTCCGGCCAGCCGCTCGCCAACGACAGCGGCACGAGCTACGGCCGGGTCACGCTCAGCGACGCGCTGACCAACTCGATCAACACCGTCTGGGCCCAGGTCGCCCTCGGCGTCGGCGCTCCGGCGCTACAGACCTACATGAATCGCCTCGGCTTCTACTCAAAGCTCCCGATCGACCTTCCGAGCAACGAGATCTCAGAAAGCGGAGTGCGCTTCCCGGGGCATTCCGGCTACCTGCCCGTGACCTCCGGCGCCGACCTCGGCCGCGTCGGCATCGGCGAGGGCGGCCTCGAGGTGACGCCGCTTCAGATGGTGATGGTCGCCGCCGCGGTCGCCAACAACGGAAGGCTGATGGTTCCGCACCTGACCAAGAGCGTCCTGAACGCCGACGGCCAGACGGTGGAGACGATCGGGCCGCAGCTCTTCAGCCAGGTCATGAAGCCCTCGACCGCCCAGACCGTCGGCGCGATGATGGAGAACGTCGTCAAAGACGGCACCGGCACCCAGGCCGCGCTGGTCGGCGTCCGCGTCGCCGGCAAGACCGGCACCGCCCAGGATTGCGCCAACCTCGCCCTGATCGCCTGCCAGTACAACCAGGACTGGTTCATCGCCTACGCTCCAGTCAACGATCCGCAGATCGCGGTCGCCGTCACCGTCTCGCACCAGCTCAACGGGTTCGGGGGAACCATCGCCGCACCGATCGCAAAGGCCGTGATCCAGGCGCTCGGGATCGGGGCCACCGGATGAGGACGCCGCGATGACGTTCCAGATCCCGCCCGGCACGCTGATCGACGACCGCTACCAGGTCGTCTCGCGCGTCGGCTCGGGCGGCATGGCCGAGGTCTACTGCGTCGAGGACATCCAGCTCGGCCGCCGCGTCGCCCTCAAGCTCCTCCACGAGCGCTTCGCCGCCGACAACGAGTTCGTCGAGCGCTTCCGCCGCGAGGCCTCGAGCGCCGCGTCGCTCTCGCACGCCAACATCGTCAGCGTCTACGACCGCGGCGAGTGGGGCGGCACCTACTACATCGCGATGGGGTATCTCGACGGCCGCTCGCTCGACACGATCGTGCGCGAGGACGCGCCGCTGCATCCGCAGCGCGCGATC
>DATGHN010000316.1:0-2342 GCA_035308005.1 Solirubrobacteraceae bacterium | reverse complement strand
CGCGCCCACCTCGACCAGTTCGTCGTCGCGCTCTGGCCCACGCGGGCAGCGACCCGCGCCGGCTATCGCGAGGCGCTTGCGCAACGCAACGCCCAGCTCCTGCGCGTGCGCGGCGGCCGCTCGCCGGCCGAGTCGCTTGCGCCGTGGACTCAGACACTGGCGCTCGCGGGGGTCTCGCTCGCGGCTGACCGTCGCGCGGCCGTCGCGCGCGTCGCAGAGGTGTTCGTCGAGCACGCCGGCGAGCTCGGTCTGTCGGGAACGGTGACCGTCTCCTACCGGGAGCGTGTCCCCACCGGCGACGCAGCGGAGCTGGGCGCCGCGATCACCGACGCGCTCGAGGCGGATCTGGCTCGCGGTCACACGACGCGCGGGCCGCACCGCGATGACCTCGAGTTCGCGCGAGACGGCCGCACGCTTCGCCGCTATGGCTCGCAGGGCGAGCAGCGGCTCGCGCTCCTGGCGCTCCTGCTGGCCGAGCGCGATGCGATCGCCGCCGAGCGCGATCGGCCGCCGTTGCTGCTGCTCGACGACGTGATGAGCGAGCTCGACGCGGCGCGGCGGGCCCGGCTGGTTGCGCGGCTGCGCGCCGGCGGTCAGGTGATCGTCAGCGCAACCGAGCGCGAGCACGTGCCCGGCTGGGACTCCGAGGGCGTGGCGCTCGTGGGCGTGCCATGAGGCGACTGGCTCCCCGCCCGCTCGGGCTGGCGATCGCCGAGCTCACCGCGCAGCTGCAGCCGGCGTCCGAACTGGCCCGCGTGCAGCGCGTCTGGGAGGAGGTCGCCGGCGAGGCGATCGCCGCTCACTGCAGTCCGGTCTCGGTACGCGGCGGAGTGCTGCGCGTGGCCTGCGACGAGGCCGTGTGGGCCGCTGAAGTGGAGCTCCTCGCCCCCCAACTGCTGCCCGTTTTGGCGGGCCACGGAGGCATCCCCGCAGTCACCTCGATGCGTTGCTCAGCGGACCGCGCTCGAGGCCCGGAAACTGGCTGATTTGCAGGAGTTTTATCGCCTCGCACGGCACCGGCCCAGCCACCCGGTGTGCTATTGTTCTGTAGACGGATTTCATGCGCCCCGGAGCGGCGAGGTTGCGCCGCCGACCGGGGCTTTGCCACGTATTTGGAGGAATGTTTGACTGACGAGGGCACACGCGGAGCGGCTGACTACGACGCCCAGGACATCACGGTGCTCGAGGGCCTCGAGGCGGTCCGGCTGCGCCCCGGCATGTACATCGGCTCGACGGGCGAGCGCGGGCTGCACCACCTCGTCTACGAGCTCGTCGACAACTCGGTCGACGAGGCGCTCGCCGGCTACGCGACGTCGGTCGCCGTGACGATCCACGCCGACAACTCGGTGACCGAGTCCGACGACGGCCGCGGCATCCCGGTTGCGATGATGGAGAAGGAGGGCCGGCCGGCGGTCGAGGTCGTGCTCACCGTGCTGCACTCCGGCGGCAAGTTCGGCGACGGTGGCGGTTACAAGGTGTCCGGCGGGCTGCACGGCGTCGGCGTCTCCGTCGTCAACGCGCTCTCGGAGCACCTCGCGATCGAGATCCGCCGCGACGGGCACGCGTGGACGCAGGAGTATTCCCGCGGCGCGCCCCAGGGCCCGCTGGCCAAGGGTCAGGCGCTCAAGAAGGGCGCCCCCACCGGCACCACGATCACCTTCCGGCCCGACAGCGAGATCTTCGAGGTCCTGGACTTCAACCTCCATACGCTCGAGGAGCGCCTGCGCGAGACGGCCTTCCTGACTCGCGGCCTGCACATCTCGCTGACCGACGAGCGCGGCGACGGCTATCACGTCGATTTCCACTATGAGGGCGGGATCGAGGACTACGTCTCGTTCCTCAACCAGAGCAAGGAGCCGCTCGGGCGCAAGGTGATCTTCTTCGCGGGCGAGGGCGACGAGGGCGCGCTCGAGGTCGCGATGCAGTGGAACTCCTCCTACCAGGAGTCGATCTTCTCCTTCGCCAACAACATCAACACGCACGAGGGCGGCAGCCACCTGACCGGCTTCCGCTCCGCGCTGACGCGCACGATCAACAAGTACGCGCGCGACAAGGGCCTGCTCAAGGAGAACGACGAAAACCTCGCCGGCGAGGACATCCGCGAGGGCCTCACCGCGGTGATCTCGGCGAAGCTGCGCGACCCCCAGTTCGAGGGCCAGACCAAGACCAAGCTCGGCAACCCCGGCATGGCCGGCTTCGTGGAGTCGGTCGTCAACGCCGGCCTCGCCGAGTTCCTCGAGGAGAACCCCGCCGAGGCGCGCGCCGCGATCGGCAAGGCCGTGCAGGCCGCGCGCGCTCGCGAGGCGGCCCGCAAGGCGCGGGATCTGACGCGGCGCAAGTCG
>DATGHN010000315.1:0-19423 GCA_035308005.1 Solirubrobacteraceae bacterium | reverse complement strand
AAGCGGTGCGCCGCAGGCCGATCCGGGTCGACCCGCGCCCAGTCGCGGACGGCGCGCGCGGCGGCCTCGAGGTTCTCGGCCTGCCAGAAGGCGAGCGTCAGCATGCGCAGCACGGGGACGCTCGTCGGCTCGGCGTCGCGGGCGTAGATCAGCCGCTGCGCGGCGAGCGCGTACTCACCCTCGGCGAGGGCGTGCTGGGCCGCGGTCATGAAGCGCTCGACGCGGTCGGCGGCCGGGTCGGGCGTCGAGAAGTCGACGAAGCTGAGGCTGCCCGCGGGGACCGTGCGGATGCCCTCGCTGAAGAGCACCCGCGCCCATTGGCGGACGTCGTCGCCGTCCCCCGTGAAGTAGATGCCCGTGACGCTGCCGACGCCCCACTCCGGATAGCTCAGGCAGCGTGCGTACCGGTGCACCACCGAGTGGTCGGGGACGCGGCTGCCGAACGGGTCGTGGCGCTCGCGGTCGGCGGCCGCGGCGCGCGCGCGCTGCTCGGCCTCATAGGCGCGCCGCCCCTCCTCCTCGCGCGCCTTTCGCACCGCATCGGCCGACGCGCGGGCTGCGTTGCGCGAGACCTTTCCGCCCCGCGAGCCCTCGGCGAGGCGCTCGAGCTCGTCGGCCATGTCGTTGATCGCCTGGAGGTGGCGCTGGTGCTCGTACTGCTTCCCGGGAGGCGCGATGTCCGGGTGCCAGCGCTTCGCCATCCGCCGGCGGGCGAGCTGGACGTCGCGCACCCCGAACGGCGCTTCCAGCTCCAGAAGCGCCATCGCCTGCTCGAGATCGAAGATCGTGGCCATACAGAGCTCACGTTATCGGACGCCAACCCCATATCCTGCAAGGGCAGATGGCGGGCGAGCCGATCTTCCAGACATACAAGCTCTCAAAGGTGTACCCGCCGGATCGCGAGGTTCTCAAGGACATCTCGCTCGCGTTTCTGCCCGGGGCGAAGATCGGCGTGCTCGGCTACAACGGCGCCGGCAAGTCCTCGCTGCTGGCGATCATGGCCGGCCGCGACGGCGAGTTCCGCGGCGACGCACAGCTTCAGCCCGGCTCCTCGGTCGGCCTGCTCGAACAGGAGCCGGCGCTCGATGAGACAAAGAGCGTCCGCGAGAACGTCCTCGATGGCGTCGCTCACCTCAAGGCGCTCGTCGACCGCTTCAACGAGCTCGCCGCCAACTATTCCGATGAGACCGCCGACGAGTTCGCGCGCCTGCAGGACTCACTCGACGCGGCCGACGCCTGGAACCTCGACGGAATGATCGAGCAGGCAATGGATGCGCTGCGCTGCCCGCCCGCGGACGCGGAGATCGGTCCGCTCTCGGGTGGCGAGCGCCGCCGCGTGGCGCTCTGCCGGCTGCTTTTGAGCCAGCCCGACCTGCTGCTCCTCGACGAGCCCACCAACCATCTCGACGCCGAATCGGTGGAGTGGCTCGAGCGCCACCTCGCGGAGTACAAGGGCACGATCGTCGCCGTCACCCACGACCGCTACTTCCTCGACAACGTCGCGGGCTGGATCCTCGAGCTCGATCGCGGCCGCGGGATCCCCTACCGGGGCAACTACTCAGGCTGGCTCGAGCAGAAGCAGGAGCGCCTGGCCCAGGATGAGAAACAGGAGGTCGCCCGCCAGCGCACGATCGCCGCCGAGCTCGAGTGGGTCCGCACCAACCCCAAGGGGCGCCGTAACAAGTCCAAGGCGCGTCTCGCCGCCTACGAGCGGCTGCTCGCCGAGGAAGCCGACGTCAAGCTCGACCAGGTCCAGATCCACATCCCCGCCGGGCAGCGCTTAGGTGACGTGGTGATCGAGGCCGAGGGCGTGCGCAAGGGCTTCGGCGACCGCCTGCTGATCGAGGACCTCTCCTTCTCGCTGCCTCGCGGCGGGATCGTCGGCGTGATTGGCCCCAACGGCGCCGGCAAGACGACGCTGTTTCGCATGATCACCGGCGAGGAGCAGCCGGACGCGGGCACGCTCCGGATCGGTGACACGGTCGAGCTCGCCTACGTCGACCAGTCCCGCGACGCCCTCGACGATTCGAAATCGGTCTGGGAGGAGATCTCCGGCGGAGCCGACCAGATCAAGCTCGGTGATCGCTGGGTCAATTCGCGCCAGTACACGGCGTCGTTCAACTTCCGCGGCTCAGACCAGCAGAAGCAGGTCGCAAAGCTCTCTGGCGGCGAGCGAAACCGCCTCCATCTCGCGAAGCTACTCCGCGGCGGCGGCAACCTGCTGCTGCTCGACGAGCCGACCAACGACCTCGACGTCGACACCCTGCGAGCCCTCGAGGAGGCGTTGCTGTCCTTCGCCGGCTGCGCCGTCGTGATCTCCCACGACCGCTGGTTCCTCGACCGCATCGCGACGCATGTCCTCGCGTTCGAGGGAGACAGCCAGGTGAGCTGGTTCGAGGGCAACTTCGAGGCCTACGAGGAGCACCGGCGCGCGCTGCTCGGCGTCGAAGCCGACCGCCCCAAGCGGATCACCTACAAGCGCCTCGTCCGCTAACCCGCCGCGGCGGCCAGCTCCTCTCCCAAGAGCGCGCGCCCGAGGTCGAATCCGTCGGCGAACACGGCGTCGGCCGCGGCCAGCTCGGCGGCCTCGTAGGTCCCGGTCGCAACCGCCAGAACGCGAATGCCGTCGGCGCGCGCGCAGGCGACGTCGAGCGGCGTGTCGCCGACCAGCAGGGTTCGCTCGCGCGGCCAGGACCCGGCGCGCTCGCGAGCGATCGCCGGGAGGAGGTCGCGCGACTCGGCATCTGAGCCGAACCCGCCCTGGCCTTCTGCAAAGAAGCGCCCAAGGCCGGCGCGCTCGAGCTTGAGGCGCGCGACGACCTCGTAGTTGCCGGTGACAAGCGAGCGGGAGACGCCGGGGCGCCCCTCGAGCTCCTCGAGCAGCTCGAGCATCCCCGGCGCGACGTGATCGCGCAGCGACGCCGGGCAACACTGCGCATAGAGCTCGCCGCAGGCGAGCACGAAGTCCGCGAGGCCAGCGTCAAATCGCTGCGCCGATACGCCCGAAAGCGCCGCCAGGTCGCGTGCGATCGCTGTGTCCGTGCGCCCGGCGGCGGGCACCCGGCCGAACTCGTGCGCCCCGTAGACGGCGGCCAGAGCGCCGCGTAGAGCCTCCGCGTGCTCGCGGCTCGCGCGCAGTAGCAGCGTCCCATCGATGTCGAACAGAAGCAGCACCCCAGGCATTCTCGCTGCTCCGCGCGCGTCCAGCAGCGCTCCCCGATTTGTCCAAGACCTCGCCAAGAGGGCTCAACGAAATGCCCGTTTACGCCGAAAACCCCTGTGGAGATGTCAGTCGAGCGGACCTGGGCGAGTCGCGGCGCGTCCCTGCGTGGGCGCGTTCTCGCATGCCTGCGCGCAGAGCGGGGCGACACGCTGGTCGAAGTTCTCGTCGCCGCGCTGATGGTCGCGCTGATCGCGACCGCCAGCCTCGGTGGCTTTGGCGACGTCGGAAAGCTGTCTGAGACCCAGCGCAACGAGGAACAGGCGGCCACGCTCGCCCAGCAGGATCAGGCGCGTCTGCGCGGCCTGACGATCACCCAGCTCGCCTCGACAGGCTCCGGTACCGGCAACACCGTCCTAAGCCCCACTACGACAACGATCGATGGAACGACCTTCAAAGTCGTCTCCGCTGCGGCGTTCATCTCGGGCTCGACCGGGAGCTCCGCATGTACCGGCAGCAACGGCGCCGATGAGGTTCAGACGACGTCGACCGTCACCTGGGGGAAGGGGTACACGAACGGCGGACGCAACCCGGTCGTCGTGCACGGCCTGATCACGCCCGCCGAGGGCGGCGCGCTGGTGGTCAGCGTCACCGACCCGACGGGGGCGGGCCTCGCCGGCACCTTGGTCAGCCTGAGCGGCCCGACGGCCGTCTCACCGGTCACGACCGACAGCTCAGGCTGCGTCGTCTGGACAGGACTTGCGGCCGGCTCCTACACCGTCAGCTACACGGCCCCATCCGGCACCTGGATCCTGTACACGGGCAACGCGCCGGCCAGCACGACGGTTCCCGTCACGGCCGCGGCGACCGCGCATGCCTCGCTTCAGATCGGCCAGGCCGCCTCCATCCAGGCGACCTTCTCAACGAACTGGACCGGGACACCGGTGACCAACGAGTCGGACACCTTCGAGCTCTTCAACACCACCGGGACGAGTCCGACGACACACACCTATGGCACCGACAGCACAAGGGGCACAAACACCTACGCCTCGACAATCACCGGTTCGACCAACCTCTATCCCTACCCGTCGAGCCTGCCGAGCGACCTCTACGACGCGTACGCCGGCGGCTGCACGGCGGACGACCCGGGGCGAACTAATGATCCCGGCTTCACGGTGACCGGCGGGCAGGCCAACACTGTCACGATCCCGGAGCCGGCGCTGATTGTGGACGTCTACGGGAACACCTACGACGACACCAACGCCAGCTGGACGTGGAGCGGGACCTGGACCCACACTGCGAGCGGTCTCGCCAACGTCTACAACGGCAGCGAGTCGCACAGCTCGACGACGAACAGCTACGGTCAGATCCCCTTCACCGGCCCGAGCGTGACGTGGATCGCGACCTACGGGCCGAGTTACGGAAAGGCGAACGTCTACATCGACGGGGTCCTAAAGCAAACCGCCTTCGACACCTACTCGGCCTCCACCACGTATCAGAAGGCGGACACGTTGAGCAGCCTGGGCAGCGGCTCACACACTCTCAAGATCCTCGTCACTGGCACCAAGAACGCGAGCTCGAGCGGGAACACGATCTCGATCGACGCCGTCAACGTCCCCGGCTCACCCGCGCTCGAGACGATCGCGCCGACCGTCTCGGTTACCGATGACAACACCGGCTGCGGCTCCAACGTCGACTACCCGCCGACGGTCGCCAACGAGACCGCAGCGCAGGGTGCGCTCCAGTTCCCCGGCGAGATCTACGGCAACCTGCTCGTCTGCGCCGACAACGGGAGCGATATGAACACCGCCGGCACCGTCGCCTCGCCGATCGCCAACACCAGCTTCACCTCGGGCAAGGTCGTCACGATCAACATCTACGACGGCGCATCCGGCCGCACCTCCGGAACGTGTTGACCCCCGCCCTCTTCCGACGCCACACGTGCGTCCAAAAGGCCGCGCGACGCCTGGCCGGCGAGCGCGGTTTCACGCTGATCGAGATGCTCGTGGCGTTGGTCGCCGGCACGATCGTCAGCGGCGCGATGGCGGCGATCGTGATCGTCTCAGTTCACTTCAACTCGAATCTCACCGACCGCGTCGACGCCAACCAGCAGGGCCGCGTGGCGATGGAGAAGATCGTCCAGGCACTCAACTCCTCCTGCGTCGCGAGCGACGTGCCGCCGATCTATGCAAGCGGGGAGACGACGGGCACCTCGACGCCGAGCGACGCCTCCCACATCTTCTTCGTCAGCTCGCTCACAGACGCGGCGCTGATCAATCCGAACCTCTACGAGATCGCTTTCACCGGCGGGTCGCTCGTGATGTACACGTTCCCCTACAGCAGCGGCACCGCGCCGAGCGCGACCAACACGACGCCGTGGACGTTCAGCTCGACCGCGAGCCCCGCGGGCGGCTACACCCTGCTCCAGCACGTCGCGCAGACCGGGACGACGCCGATCTTCCAGTACTTCGGCTATCCGAGCGGGTCGACGAGCGGCAGCGGCACGATCAGCGTCAACGAGAACTCGGGCAACGGAACGCTCACCTCGGGAGCAGCGGTTTCCGAAGTGGTGATCAGCTTCTCGGCTCTGCCGTCCGATAACAACACCGCGAACTCCCGCGCGACAGATCTCAGCAACACGGTGGTGCTGCGCCTTACGCCCGCCTCCTCATCGACGACCGCGGCCAACGCCCCCTGCACATGACGATTCGCACAAAGATCCAGGCCTCGATCCGCCGCCGCCTCAGCGACGAGCGCGGCTTCACGATGCTGCTCGCGCTGTTCGTTCTCGTCGTCACGACGCTGATCCTCAGCGGCGCCTACGTCGCCGTGCTGAGCGACACCCACCTGTCGCGAAACGACCTCGACCAGAAGCGTGCCTACGCCGCGGCGCAGGCCGGCATCCAGGCCTACAACTATCAGCTGAACCAGAACGAGAACTATTGGCAGACGTGCACCGGGATCCCCTCGACCACCGTCCCCGGCTCGACAGACACCGGCGGCGGCTCCGAGAGCTACCTCGTGACGCCGCTGCCGGCCACCGGCGTCTCGGCCTGCAACTCGAGCAACGCGCTCGCGACGATGATCGAGGGCGCCTCGGCGGGCTCCGCCTCGGGTAGCTTCCGGGTTCAGTCGACGGGCACCTCCGGCAACGTCAAGCGCACGATCGTCGCCCAGTACAAGCCGCCGAGCTTCCTCAACTACGTCTACTACACCGACTACGAGACGACCGACCCTTCGGCACTGCCGGGTAGCCCCAGCGACTGCGAGGTCCATTACCCCAATCGCGGCAGCGACTGCGGCGGCGCGATCAACTTCATCAGCGGCGACTCAATCAACGGCCCGCTGCACTCCGAGGACACTCTGTCGATCTGCGGCAGTCCGACCTTGGGCCGTACTGTCGCCGACGCCGTTGAGGCCCCTGCTTACACCAACGAGACCGGCGGGACCTGCACCAACTCGCCGAACATCGTCGGCACCTACAACGCCCACGCGACCTCGCTTCAGCCGCCATCGTCGAACGCAACGCTGCTGTCGGTCACCAACTCGGCAGATCACTTCACTGGCGCGACGACGCTGACGCTGAACGGCTCGACGATCAGCGTGACCAACACGGCCGCCGGCGACAACAACACGACGATCCCCTGGCCGAGCAACGGCGTTATCTACGTCTCAACGTCGAGCTCGGGGTGCGGCATTATCTACACGCCGTTCAACCCGAGCTATACCGGCGACGGCAACTGCGGCAACGTCTACATCAGCGGCACCTACACCCAGTCGCTGACCGTCGCCACAGACAACGACATCATCATCACCGGAAACTTGGAGCCCACTGCACTCAATTCGAGCGGTGTGCCAACGTCGAACGCCCTGCTCGGGCTGATCGCCGACGAATTCGTCCGGATCTACCACCCGGTCGCCGGCACGCGCGGAAACAGCAGAGACGCCTGCTCGAGCGGCGGCTTCGGCGCTCCGGACGTGACCAACGACACCGGAACGATCTACAACCCAAAGATCTACGCAGCGATCCTCGCGGTCAGCCACTCCTTCATCGTCGACAACTACGACTGCGGCGGCGAGTCACCCGCACTCGGCACCCTCTTCGTCTACGGTGCGATCGCCCAGCTCTTCCGCGGGCCGGTCGGGACCGGCGGCAGCGGCGGCGCCTCGAACGGCTACGTCAAGAGCTACAACTACGACGATCGCCTCCAGAGCGAGGAACCGCCTTACTTCCTCAACCCGGTCTCGGCGCAGTGGTACGTCTCGCGCGAGACCGAATGCGCCGCGACGTCGTCGTCGTGCTAGTCCAAAGCTCTGTCTTTGGGTTAGCGGCCGCCTGAGGGGCGGCGGATCAGCTGTCCGGCGCGACGAGGGCGTCGAGCTCTTCGAGCACCGACTCGAACGTCGCCCGCGTCGTCACGACGTCGGCTGCGAACCTCGCCGCGAGCTGGTCGCAGGCCGCCGCGTCGCCCTCAAGCGCCGCGGTCTCAAGCTCGGTCAGCGTGTTCGCGAGCGCCGTCGCCCCGAGCGTCGCCGCGCTCGAGCGCATCCGGTGAGCCATCCGCGCGAGCGTCTCGTGCTCGGCGCCCTTGGCGGCGCCCTCGATCTGATCGGCCTGGGGGTCGAGCTGCTCGAGGAACAGCCGCACGATCCGAAGCAGCGCGTCGGCTCCGCCTAGATCCTCCTGAAGCGAAGCGAGCGCCTCGCGGTCCACTCCGCCCAACGGCGTGTCGTCGGGAGCAGGCTCGCCGCCGCCCGCGCCCTCGCCGGCTGCGGCGGCGCGGCTCGCGCTGACGGCACGCTCGATCGCGTTCGAGAGCGCCGCGAGCGTTACCGGCTTGGCTACGAAGTCGTCCATTCCGCATTCGCGGCAGCGCTCGAAGTCCTCGCGCATCGCGTTCGCCGTGACGGCGACGATCGGCATGTGCGCGGCGCCGCCCTCGCGCTCCTCGCGCGCGCGAATCTCGCGCGTCGCGGTGTAGCCGTCCATGACCGGCATCTGGCAGTCCATCAGGACGGCGTCGTAGTTGCGCTCACCCAGCGCGTCGAGCACCTCCTGGCCGTTCTCGACTGCGTCGGCGACGATCCCGAGACGCTGGACCTGGCGCATCAAGACCTCTTTGTTGACTGGGTTGTCCTCAGCTATGAGGACGTGCAGCCCGGCGAGTTCCCTCGACCCCTCGCCATCGCCGGACTGCTCAAGCG
This sequence comes from Solirubrobacteraceae bacterium, assembly GCA_035308005.1. GTDB lineage: Bacteria > Actinomycetota > Thermoleophilia > Solirubrobacterales > Solirubrobacteraceae > Palsa-513. Next base: position 11,058 of record DATGHN010000315.1, on the reverse strand, counting down.
GCGCGCGCTCGGCCTGGATCCCCGCCAGCGCGTCGTAAAGCCGCGACTGCTTGATCGGCTTGCCAACCACCGCATCGAAGCTATCAGCCGCGGCAGGCGGATCGGCGAAGTTCTCGCCCAATTCGAGCAGTGCAACGAGGAAAATGCCCTGTTCTCCGGCGCGCTCGCGAAGCCGCGCCGCCAGCTCGCGCTCCTGCTCACCGGGCGCCGAGGTGGCGACGATCGCCACGTCATAGGTCTCACTCGCCGCGGCGCTGCCGTAACGCTCGAGGGCCGAGTCGAAGTCGACGACGCGCGTGGCGACCATGCCCCAGGCGCGCAGATAGCGGTCGAGCGTCTCGGCGGCGGTGTCCGAGCGATCGACGACGAGCACGCGAAGCGGCCGCCCGAGCGGCGCCGGGGCGGGCCGCACGACCTCCGCTGCCGCCTCGGCGACCGCGAACGGCAGCGTGAACGAGAACGTCGAGCCGGCGCCGGGCTCGCTCTCGACGGCCAGCTTCCCGCCCATCAATCGCACCAGGCGCGAGGAGATCGCAAGGCCGAGGCCACTACCGCCATGCTCGCGGGTGCTGGTCCCGTCCACTTGCGTGAAGGGGTCGAAGAGCGTCGCGACGGCCTCCGGTGGGATGCCGGCGCCGGTGTCGCGGACGGTGAAGGCGACCGTCGTCTGGGCGCCCGCGGCCGATTCGCACTCCGCGCGCACGACGATCGCGCCCTGTTCGGTGAACTTGACGGCGTTGCCGACGAGGTTGACGAGGACCTGACGCAGCAGTCGCGGGTCGCCGCGCAACGTTCCCTGCAGCGCCGGATCGACGTAGCTGTCAAGCGAGACGCCCTTCTGGCGTGCGGACACGGCGACGATGTCTGTGACCCCCTCGACGAGCGCCACGAGGTCGAAATCCTGGGTCCGCCGCTCGACCTTGTCAGCCTCGATCCGCGACAGGTCGAGGATGTCGTCGATGATCCCCAGCAGATCGGTCGCCGCCGTTCGCGCAATCTGCGCGAGATCCGCCAGCTCCGCGGGCATTTCGGAGTCAAGCATCAGGTCGAGACTGCCGATGACTCCATTCATAGGGGTGCGAATCTCGTGACTCATCGTCGCCAGGAACTCGGACTTGACCACCGAAGCGCGCAGCGCTGCGTCGCGAGCGTCTGCCAACCTGCGCTCGGCAGCCTTGCGCTCGGTGATGTCGTGCACGAACGCGACGAAGAACTGCTGGCCGCCGGCATGGAGCGAGTCGATCGACGCCTCGAACGGGAACTCGCTGCCGTCGCTGCGCTTCCCGGTCCCCTCGATGCGCCGTCCGTGCAGGTGCGCGGGGTCGCTACGCAGGCGCTCGAGCAGCTCCACCCAGACCTGACTGTCGCGCGCCGGCAACAGCTCCGTGACGTGAGTGCCGACCGCGTCCTCCGGCTTGATTCTGTAGAGCTCGACCGCGGCGTCGTTGAGGTCGACGATCTCGCCCTCGCGCGTCAGCGTAAGGATCGCGTCGAGGCTCGCCGACATGATCGCGCTCTTCAGCTCCTCGGTCCGCACGAGCTCCTGAGCGCCGAGCTTGGCGGCCGTGACGTCGGTGTAGACCGTGATCGCCCCAGCGGGCTCCGCCTCGCCGTCGCGGAACAGCGGCTCGCTGTTGATCATGACCCAGATCAGCCCGTCGACCTGCGGGACGCCGAGCGTGCGGCTCGCCCGCTCGCCGGTGCGCAGCGCGACGCCCGTCGGGCGCTCCTCGAACGGCAGCGGCGTGCCGTCGTCGAGCACCGGCTGGAAGCGGTGGTCGGCGGCGCGCTGGGTGACCAGGTCGGCGAAGGGGATGCCGATGATTTCGATCGCCCGCGCGTTGGCCAGGATCGCCCGGCCGTCACCGTCGTAGACGATCACGCCCTCGTGCATTGCGCCGAGCGCCCGCTCGGCGACGTCTCGGGGGATGTCAGCGCCTTCGGCGACCTGCAGGGCAGGGATCGCCGCCATCTCTTCGTGCGGGACGGTCATTTGCCTGAGGATAAACCTGCTTTTGCCAATTCCCCCCACCCCTGGCCGGACGTACGCCCAAACACGGGGGCAAGTCAATGAATACGGAGCGCCGCCTTCGAATCCTGCTTGTGGAGGACGACGCGATCTTCGCGGCGGTCACCGCCGAGGTCATGCGCGAGCGCGCACTGGTTCGCTGGACGCCGACCGCGGAGTCGGCGATCGCGGCCGCCGGCGAGAAGGATTGGGACCTGATCATCACCGACATCGAGCTGCCCGGAATGAGCGGTCTCGAGCTCGTGATGAAGATAAAGGCGGCCCAGCCGCACGTCGCCACGCTGATCCTGACCGGGCACCGAAGCTTCGACAACGCCGTCGAGGCGATCCGCGTCGGCGCCGACGACTTCCTGACCAAGCCGGTCGACCGGCGCACTCTGATCGAGAAGATCGACGAGCTGGCAGCGCTCTCGGCCCGCCGCAAGGCCGCCTCGAGCTCCGCGGTGCTGGCGATCGGCGCGCACCCTGACGACGTCGAGGTCGGCGTCGGCGGCACCCTGCTCGGTCACGTCGCCCAGGGACACGAGGTCTCGATCCTCGTGCTGACCGGCGGCGAGGTCGGCGGGCTGCCGGGCGACCGCGCCCGCGAGGCCTCGCGCGCCGCCGAGCTGATGGGCGTGCGCCTCTTCCACGTCAACCTCGCCGACTCCAATGTCGGCGAAGGCGGCGCGACGATCGGCGAGATCACGCGCGTAATCGAGGAGCTCGAGCCGGACACGATCTACACGCACTCCGACCACGATCTCAACGAGGACCACCGCAACGTCCATCACGCGACGACGGTCGCTGCGCAGCGCGTTCCGCGCATGTTCTGCTACCAGTCGCCGTCCTCGACCGTCGAGTTCCACCCGATTCGCTTCTCGGCCGTCGATGAGTTCATGGACCGCAAGCTAGCCGTGATCCGCTCCTACACCTCGCAGGTCAAGCAGCGTCGCTACCTCGACGCCGAGATGCTGCGCGCGACGGCCCGCTACTGGAGTCGCTTCGGGCACTCGCGCTTCGCCGAGCCGCTCGAGGTGACACGCGACGTCGAGGGCGAGGCGACCCTCGAGTCACAGGAAAACGAGAGCGCGAGCACGAGCATGAGCGCGCTGCTCGAGTCGGCCGATAAGTACTAGGCCGCCTGTCCCGCCAGCAGCTGGCGCAGCACGTACTGGAGGATCCCGCCGTGGCGGTAGTAGGCGACCTCCATCGGCGTGTCGATTCGCACGATCACCTCGAACTCGCGCCCGTCGGCGCTGACAGTCGCCGTCTCGGGCCGCCGCCCCGCGGCGATCGCCTCTGCGACGCCCGAGACCGAGTACTCCTCCTCGCCGCTCAGGCCGAGCGAGGCGACGCTGTCGCCGTCCTTGAACTGGAGCGGCAGGAGCCCCATGCCGACGAGGTTCGTGCGGTGGATGCGTTCGAAGCCCTCGGCGATCACGGCGCGCACGCCGAGCAAGAGCGGACCCTTCGCCGCCCAGTCGCGCGAGGAGCCCGAGCCGTACTCCTTGCCGCCCAGCACCACGAGCGGCACGCCCTCCTGTGCGTATCGGACGGCTGCGTCATAGATCGTCATCTCCTCGCCGCCCGGGACGTGGCGGGTGAACCCGCCCTCCCGCAGCCCACCGCCGCCGAGCAGGTTGCGCATGCGGATGTTGGCGAAGGTGCCGCGCACCATCACCTCGTGATTGCCGCGCCGCGCGCCGTAGGAATTGAACTCGGCGAACTCGACGCCACTCTCAAGCAGGTAGCGCCCCGCCGGGCTGTCGCGCTTGATCGCGCCGGCCGGTGAGATGTGGTCGGTGGTGACTGAGTCGCCGAGCACCGCCAGCGCGCGCGCACCGCTGATGTCGTGCAACTCGGCCGGCTCGGCTGGGAGCGCGTCGAAGAACGGCGGCCGGCGCACGTAGGTCGACTCGCGCCAGTCGTAGCGATCGCCGGAGGGCACGTCGAGTGAGTGCCAGTTGGCGTCGCCGTCGAAAACCTCCGCGTAGCTCTTTCGGAACATGTCCGATTGCACAGCGGCCTCGACGGTGCGCGCGATCTCGGCGCTGCTCGGCCACAGGTCGCGTAAGTAGACCGGCTCGCCGTCGGCGCCCTCGCCGAGCGGCTCGCTGCCGAGGTCGATGTCCATCGTGCCGGCGAGCGCGTAGGCCACCACCAGCGGCGGCGAGGCGAGGTAGTTCATCTTGACCTCGCTCTGGATGCGCCCTTCGAAGTTTCGGTTGCCCGACAGCACAGCGGCGACCGCGAGGTCGCCCTCGGCGATCGCCGCCGAGACCTCCTCGGGGAGCGGGCCCGAGTTCCCGATGCAGGTCGTGCAGCCGTAGCCGACGAGGTTGAAGCCGAGCTGCTCGAGCGGCTCGGTCAGTCCGGCGCGCTCGAGGTACTCGGTGACGACGCGCGACCCCGGCGCAAGCGAGGTCTTGACCCACGGCTTTCGCTCCAATCCCGCGTCGACCGCGGCCCGCGCGAGCAGTCCGGCGGCGACCATCACCGCGGGGTTCGAGGTGTTCGTGCAGCTGGTGATCGCGGCGATCACGACGTCGCCATGGCAGAGCTCGCGCGTCGCAACCGCCGCACCGCCGCGGCCGTTCGGCCCCGCGTCGTCGTCGGTCACGAACGTCGCGAGCGCCTCGCGAAAGCGCTCGCGCGAGGAGTGAAGCGGCACGCGATCCTGCGGTCGGCGCGGGCCCGCGAGGCTCGGCTCGACCGCCCCGAGGTCAAGCTCCAGCGTGTCTGAGTACTGGGGCTCGGGGCTTGATGCGTCGTGCCAGAGGCCCTGCTCGCGCGCGTAGGCCTCGACCAGCTCGACCGACTCTTTCGGCCGGCCGGTGAAGTGCAGGTACCGCAGGGTCTCTGCGTCGATCGGAAAGATCGCGGCTGTCGAGCCGAACTCCGGCGACATGTTGCCGATCGTCGCCCGGTCTGCAATCGGCAGCCCGCCGAGCCCCTCGCCGAAGAACTCGACGATGCGCCCGACGACGCCCTTGTGGCGGAGCATCTCGGTGACGGTGAGGACAAGGTCTGTTGCTGTCGCCCCCTCGGGCAGCTGACCCGACAGGCGAAAGCCGATCACCTGCGGCAGGAGCATCGACATCGGCTGGCCGAGCATCGCCGCCTCGGCCTCGATCCCGCCGACCCCCCAGCCCAGCACGCCGAGGCCGTTGACCATCGTCGTGTGGGAGTCGGTGCCGATCAGCGTGTCGGGGTAGGCCTGCGGCAGCGCGCCGTCGCGCTCGGCGACGAACACGACGCGCGCCAGGTACTCGAGGTTGACCTGGTGGACGATGCCGGTGTCCGGCGGCACGACGGCGAAGTTCTCGAACGCGCCCTGACCCCAGCGCAGGAACGAATAGCGCTCGGCGTTGCGCTCGAACTCGCGCTCAGCGTTGCGCGCGAACGCGTCGCGCGTGCCGAACACGTCGACCTGCACGGAGTGGTCGATGACGAGCTCGGCCGGGACGAGCGGTGTAATCGCCGCCCCGTCGCCGCCCATCTCGACCATCGCATCGCGCATCGCGGCGAGATCGACGACGGCCGGAACGCCGGTGAAGTCTTGGAGCAGCACCCGCGCCGGGGAAAACGCGATCTCAACGCTCGGCGGGGCGGTCGGCTCCCAGCGACAGAGCGACTCGATATCGGCGGCAGTGACCGAGCCGTTGCCCTCGGTGCGAAGGAGATTCTCGAGCAGGATCTTCAGCGAGAACGGCAGCCGATCGATGTCAAAGCGCTTGGCGAGGGCGCCGAGGCGATAGATCTCAAAGCGCCGTCCCGCGAGCTCGAGCTCTGTTCGTGCGTCGAAGCTGTTGGCGGTCATCGCTGCTCTCCTGCGGTCGTGGTCACCCCGGGTGTACCGATTATCGCGCAGGCAACCCAATAGCCTGTGGCGCCGTGAGCCTGCTGCAGGCGCTAGGCATCCTCGGCGCCGGAGCAGCCGCCGGAGCGATCAACGTGGTCGTCGGTTCAGGCACGCTGATCACCTTTCCCGTGCTCCTCGCGTTCGGCTATGCGCCGGTCACGGCGAACGTTTCGAACACGATCGGGCTCGTGCCGGGCGCGGTGGCGGGCGCGATCGGCTACCGCGCCGAGCTGCGTGATCAGGGGGCCCGGCTGCGCCGCCTCGCGGCGGCCTCGACGCTCGGCGCGGCGGCCGGCGCCACGCTGCTTCTGACGCTCCCTCCGTCGGCGTTCAAGTCGATCGTGCCGGTCTTCATCGGGCTCGCGCTCGTCGGGATCGTGGTTCAGCCGCGCCTCGGTCCGGCGCTGCGCGCACGCCGCGGCCACGCCGCCCAGCAGGTCGGCTCTGGCTCGCTCGTCGCGGTATTCGCGACCGGCATCTACGGCGGCTACTTCGGCGCCGCGCAGGGGATCATGTTGCTCGCCTTCCTTGGCATCACGCTCGATGAGCCCCTCCAGCGGCTGAACGCCGTCAAGAACGTCCTCGCCGGCCTCGTCAACCTCCTCGCCGGCGTGATCTTCGCGATCGTCGCCCACATCGCGTGGGACGCGGCCGGGCTGATCGCAGTGGGCTCGGTCAGCGGCGGCATCCTCGGCGCCCGCTACGGCCGCCGGCTGCCCGCCGGACCGCTGCGCGCGCTGATCGTGGCCGTCGGCGTCGTCGCGATCGTCCGCCTGCTGTAGCTGTCGTGGAAACCCGCTGATGCGGCCGCCCAGCGCCACCGAAACTGATGGGCGAGCGACACAGCAGTACGCTCGCCGCATGAGATGGATCGGCGCCGCTCTCGCAGCGCTCGCGATCTCGGCCGCCTTGCCCGCCGCGGCGTCCGCGAAGACTTGCTCCAGCGGTTTCAAGCACGCGGTTATCGGCGGCGCCCAGAAGTGCCTCCGCCGCGGCGAGTACTGCGCCGTCGCCGACAAGCGCCAGTACCCCAAGTACGGGTTCGTCTGCGATGACGTGAACGGGACGTATCGTCTAGAGTCGAAGCCCTATCAGTCCTACTTCCAGAGCCGTCGCCAGACCCCGGCGCGCCCAAGCGCGCGTCCGATCAGAACGTTCTTGACGCGTCGTCCCTCGGTCCCCTTCCGCACCGACCGGCCCGTAGCCGAGAGGCGCGCGAGACGGTACAGCTGCGACGTCAGCGACCTACCCATTCGAGCCCTCCTTCTTCGCCGTTGCGGGAGATCGTAAGGCCGAACACACGGTCCGCCCACGCGACTGTCTTCCTTAAGACACCCGTTCCTCGAGCCGGCGGCGCAGTTCGTCACCGCGCCCCGCGGCGACCGCCCGCGCGGCGCGCGCCTCGTCGAGTTCGAGGTTGTGCGCCTGGGCGTACTCGAGCAGGTTCTGGCGCTCCTCCGACTCGCGCGCCGCCCGCGCAAAGAGCCAGGCGAAGAGCAGGATCGTGACGATGCTGCCCTCGACCATCATCACCGCGCCGGCGTCGATCTGATCCTGCAGGGGCGAGAGATGGCGGGCGTGGTCGAAGGGGATGTAATAGGGGTAGAAGATCGAGTGCGCGAACAGCATCGCGTTGCCGAGGATGCCCTCGATCAGGCGCACGCCGATGATGTAGCCGAGCTTGCCGAGGTTGCCGAACCAGGCGGGCTTGGGCAGCGGGCCGAGCAGCGCCATCCACATCGCGAGCCCCGTCGCGAGGAAGCAGGTGTGCTCGAGGATGTGGATGTAGTCGTTGTTCAGCGCCGCGTCGTAGAAGAACGGGGTGTGCCAGAGGTAGAGGTCGACCGCCCACAGGGGCAGCGCGACCGCCGGGTGGCCGAACACGCGCAGGCGCCCGAGCGTCGGCCGGCGAAGCAGCGGGGCGATCATCGGGCCGGTCAGCCCCATCACCAGCGCAAGCGCGGCGAGATCGCCGATCACGAGGTGCTCGGCCATGTGCGCGACGAGCAGCTTGTCGGCGATCGCGTCGGCCGGACCGCTGAGGACAGCGACCAGCATCGCGAGACCCCCCACGAAGCTCGCCTGGCGCCACGTCGGCACCGCCCGCCCGTCGCCGGCGAGGTGCTTGGCGCGGCGGCGGTAGGGGATCCAGACCGCGATCGAGAGCGCCAGGACGACGACGTCGGTGATGCCGCCCGGGACGCGCACGAAGGCCAGCGGGGCCATTAGGTGGAGCGTAGTCCTTAGGAGAGCGACTGAAGCCGCTCGCGCAGCGCTCCGAGGAAGCGCGCCGCGTAGACGCCGTCGAGCGCGCGATGGTCCCAGGAGAGTCCGAGGATGCAGATCGGGCGAATCTCGATCCGCTCCTCGACGACGACCGCTCGGCGCACGATCGCCTCGACGTCGAGGATGGCGACCTGCGGTTGGCTGATCACCGGCGTCGCCATGATCGTTCCGAACTGGCCGGGGTTGGTGATCGTGAAGGTGGCGTCCTTGACGTCGTCGGCGCCGAGTGAGCGTTTACGGGCGCGACCGGCGAGATCGGCGATCCGCTGCGCCAGTTCCGTCTCGGTCAGCCGCTGGGCGCCGCGAACGACGGGCACGATCAGCCCGTCGTCGCCGAGCGACACGGCGATGCCGAGGTTGACGTCGGTGTGGAGGGTGTGGCGATCGCCGTCGAGCCAGGCGTTCAGCTCGGCGAACTGCGCGAGCGTCTGAACCGTCGCCGCGGCGACGATCGGCAGCGCCGTCGTGCCGAGCTCGGTACGGCGCGCCTGCACGGCGCTGAAGTCGACCTCGATCCAGGAGGTGACGGTCGCCGCGGTGTGAAGCGAGCGGTGCATGTGCTCGCCGATCGTGCGGCGCATACGGCTGAGCTCCACGGGCGCCGGCGGGCGATAGAGCTCTGAGCCCGACGCCGCGGCGAGGACGTCCTCGCGACGGATCCGCCCGCCGTCGCCGCTGCCGGTCACGCTGTCGAGGTCGACGCCGAGCTCGGCGGCGAGGCGCTGAACGACCGGCGAATGGCGCGGGCGCTCGCCGGCAGACGGCCCCGGCTCTGCCCCCGGGACGGGCGTCGCGGCGGGCTCGGCAGCAGCCACGACCGGGGGAGGCGCGGCCTGGCCGCCAACGTCGATCGTCGCGATCACGGTCCCGACGTCGACCGTCTCTCCCTCGCCAACGCGCAGCTCGACGACGCGGCCGGCGGCCGGCGCCGGGACCTCGGAGTCGACCTTGTCACTCGAGATGTCGCAGATCGGCTCATCGGCCGCGATCTCCTCACCGACCTTGCGCCGCCAGGCGATCAGGGTCGCCTCGGCGACGCTGATCCCCATCTGCGGCATGACGATCTCGACCAGCACGGCGGCGCTCGGTTCCCAGACTTCCGGCTGTTAGTTGGCCGTGAACGTCGTGCGGATCCCGACGGTCGCCTTGCTCGGATTGCTGTAGGCGATCCCGAGCTGAGGCGCGCCTGCTTGCGGCAACGTCTGCCCGGTCTTGCCGGGCGCGACGCCGATCAGCAGCCCCGTTCCTGCGTGCCGGCACGTGACGTTCAGACCGGGACGTGAGAGCCGGGCCCTCCGGCGGAGCGTGGTCACGCGGTATCCCGAGCTCGAGTGGGTGATCCGGACGGTTACAGCCGCGTCGATACGGCCGCATGTCGCCGCCGCGGCTCGCGCCTGGTTATGAGTGGCCCCAGGTAGTGACTGAGCCAGCTGCAAGCAGATGTTGAGCATCGCGGCCTGAAGGTCGAGGTCCGTGAACGTGTACACGTGGCCGGGTGTTTGGTTGGCGATGTTGAGGTAGGACATCAGCACGCAGCCCAGCGTTGCCTGTCCCTTCTTCGACAACTTCGCTGCGTTGGGGACGGTGTCGACCACCGCGGCGATCATCGCGTTGAACGAGCTCAAGTCGTCCGCGGACAACGGCTGCACCGCGATCGAACCTTGCGTCGCGTTGACCGGCAGGTTGTCTGTGTGCGTGAGCTCCGCTCCGCCCGCCGGGGCGCTCCCGTCGCTGGTCTCGCTGCCGCCGGTCGCGGGAAACGCCCCGAGCGACGACGCCGTCAGGGCCACCGTCACCGCCACAGCGGCGACGATGGCGCCCCTCGCGAGGGAGTGCCGCGGTATGCGCATCGCGCTGCGATCTTAGCCGCGCCGGCCCGCGCCGACAACGCGGCGGACGGGCTCGTCGCCCAACGGCTACTCGCAGTCACACTCTGCGTGCCGCGATCAAGCTCCTAGTAGGCGAGCAGCTTGCGGCAGGCCTCGCCGATCCGCTCGGCGCCGGGCAGGACGGCGCGCTCGAGCGGCGGCGCGAAGGGGATCGGGACGTCGGGGGTCGCGACGCGCACGACGGGTCCGTCGAGGTGCTCGTAGGCGTGCTCGGCGATCAGCGCCGCGACCTGGGCGCCCGCGGCGCAGGTCTCGTTGGCCTCATCGACGATCACGACCTTCGCGCAATCGCGGACGGCTTCGAGGATCGCCTCGCGGTCGAGCGGAACCAGCGAGCGCAGATCGAGCACGCGGATCGCGGCGTCCTCGATCGCCTCAGCCGCCTCGATCGCGGCATGAACCATCGCGCCGTAGGCGATCACGACGAGATCGCTGCCGTCGCGAACCGTCTGTGCGCGGAGCGGTGTCTCATAGGCGCCCTCGGGCACCTCGCCGCGGATCCGCCGGTAGAGGTACTTGTGCTCGAGGTAGATGACGGGATTGGGGTCGTTGATCGCCGCCAGCAGCAGCCCCTTCGCGTCATGAGCGCTCGAGGGCGCCACGACCTTGAGGCCGGGAGCGTGCATGAACCAGGCCTCGGGGTTCTGGGAGTGATACGGGCCGCCGGACACGCCGCCGCCACTCGGCAGCCGCACGACGATCGGCGCCGCGAGACCAAGCCGGTAGTGCATCTTCCCGGCGATGTTCACGAGTGGATCGAAGCCGCAGGAGACGAAGTCGGCGAACTGCATCTCACAGACCGGCCGCATGCCGACGATCGCCGCCCCGACGGCCCCGCCGATGATCGCCTCCTCGGAGATCGGCGTGTCGATCACGCGCTCGGCGCCGAACTCGGCCTGCAGCCCCGCGGTCACCTTGAAGGCGCCGCCGAAAGCTCCGATGTCCTCGCCGAGGAGGAGAACCCGCTCGTCTTCGCGCAGCGCCGTGCGAAGGCCGTCGGAGATCGCTTC
>DATGHN010000314.1:0-10174 GCA_035308005.1 Solirubrobacteraceae bacterium | reverse complement strand
GCTCCCCGCGCGGGTTGCGATAGTCGAGCACTGTCGGGCCGGCCTGCCGTGCCGCTCGCTGCGAGGCCGCCAGCCAGCGCGAAAGCGGGAAAAGCATCACGTCGGGCGTGGTCGGCGTCATGTCGAAACGCGTGCCGGCCTCGCGTGGGCGGGTGTCGGGTTTCCGGTCGGGGGGGCGCGGGATGGCCGCGACGGTGGGCACCGCGCGCGCGCTCGAGACGAGCAGACCCTGCGCCTCGAGTTGTGCGTAGGCGTCGCTGACCACGCCACGTGAGACGCCGAGGTCGCGAGCGAGCGTTCGTGAGCCCGGCATTCGAACGCCGGCACGCAGCGAGCCGCTTACGATCGCCTCGCGGAGTGTCCGCTCAAGCGCGCTGCGCAGCGTTTCGCTCTCTCGCCGCTCGAGCCGCCACCATCTGGCCTCATTGAACTCCACCGGACTGGATCTTTTCACGGAGCCACATAGTTTGCGACGCTCCAGCGGATGCGCTGGTCGCCGATCGTCGAACTGCGGCAGTACACCCTCCTTCCGGGCACCCGCGACACCCTCATCGCCATATTCGAGGCCAACTTTGTGGAGAGCCAGGAAGACGCCGGCATGAAGATCATCGGGACGTTCCGCGACCTCGACGACCCGAACAGGTTCGTTTGGCTTCGCGGCTTCGACACGATGAGCGCGCGAGCTTCCAGCCTCGACCAGTTCTACGGCGGACCGGTCTGGCAGCGCCACCGCGAGAGCGCAAACCGCACGATGCTCGACTCCGACAACGTGCTTCTCTTGCGCCCGGCAACGGCGGGCGGCGGCTTCCTCCTAGAGCCCGAGCGACTCGCCTCAGACACGAGCGACAACCGCGAGCGCGGACTTGTCGAGGCGCTCGTGCTTGAGCTCGAGGACCCACCGGACGTCGACACTGTCAATCGACTCACGGACGCCGTCGCAGCCGCCGCGGCCGCCTCTGGCGGCTCGCTGCTCGCGTCGTTCGTCACCGAAACCAGCGAAAACACCTTCCCGGCGTTGCCCGTCCGCGAGGGCGAGCACGTCCACGTCTGTTTCACTGGGTACCAAAACCGCGAGCATGACACCGCAGACGCGACACAGCGCCACGCGATGCTGCGCGACATCGCCGCCCGGCCGGGCCTGAAGACCCCCCCAACCGTTCTGCGGCTACGCCCCACCGAGCGCTCACTGCTAACCGGCGCAGCTGCACCGACGGCGCGACCACACCCCGAGTCGGCGCGCATCACCTGACCAACCGCGAGACCGCAAAATGCACGACCAAGACGACGGCCGCCACGACTTCGACTTCATCCTGGGTCGCTGGCACATCGACAACCGGAAGCTGGTCGACCCGCTCGACCCGGCGTGCGAGGACTGGGTCAAGTTCGAGGCCGCCGGTGCGGCGCAGCCCCTGCTAGACGGTCTCGGCAACATTGACACTTTCACGGCTGAGGCCATGCCGCCCGACGGCGCCTCATACCGCGGATTCGCTCTGCGCCTGTTTGAGCCGGAGACCAGCCGCTGGCGGATCTGGTGGGCCTCGACGCGCAACCCAGGCCACCTTGACCCGCCCCTCACCGGCGGGTTCGACCACAACGGGCGCGGCGAGTTCTACGGCGACGAGGTGATCGCCGGCCGGGCCACCAAGGTCCGCTTCCTCTGGCAGGCAGCGCGACCGACACGCTGGCAGCAGGCCTTCTCATTCGACGACGGCACGACCTGGCACACCAACTGGGTCATGACATTCGCAAGAAGTCGACGAGGAATAACAGGAATCCCCGATCGCTAAGAGGTCTCGAGTGTCAGAGCAACCGCGAATCGAGCACAAGGAAGAGCAGCCCTACGTTGGCATCCGTACGAGCGTGTCGATGCAGGAGCTGGCCGGAGCCGCGGAGCGACACTTCGCTGAGCTGTTCGATTGGCTCCAAGCTCAAGGGATCACGGCCAGCGGCGCGCCCTTCACTCGTTACCTTCGGATCGATATGGACCACGAGCTCGAGATCGAGTTGGCGGTTCCGGTCCCGTCGGCCGTGCCGTCCGACGACCATCGCCACGCAGGCGTGCTGCCGCCGGGACGCTACGTGACCTTGCGACACGTCGGGCCATACGACGGCCTCGTGTCCGCCAACGCGCGCATCCAGGCGTGGGCGCGAGAGAACGGAATTCGGTGGCAGATGACCGACGAATCTCTGTGGGGCGCACGCGTTGAGCGCTACTTGACCGATCCGTCTCGCGAGCCCGACCCATCGCGGTGGGAAACGGAACTCGCGTATCTCGCGATCGACGAGTGAAATCATCCGCACGAGGCTGTCTGGAATGTCCGAGCCTGCCCGACCATGACATTCGCTCCTCCGCCGACCGCCGCGGCCTGGCGGCACACCGGTGCGCGGTCGGGCTTCGAGGTGGTGTTCTTCCAGTTGCTTGACGACGGATGGCAGGCCGAGGGCTGGACGACGGCGGTCGAACACGACGAAACTTGGGCCGTCGCGTACACCATCCAACTCGACGGGTCATGGGCGACGCGCAGTGCCAGGGTGTTGGGCCGGTCGATGTCCGGCGCTCGCTCGACGCTTCTCGAGACCGATGGGAACGGCCACTGGCTGGTTGACGGTGAGGCCGCCCCGCACCTCAACGGCTGCCTCGATGTCGACCTGGAGTCCTCCGCCATGACCAACGCCTTCCCTGTGCATCGGCTTGCACTGGCGACTGGCGCCAGTGCAAGCTGCCCTGCCGCATACGTACGCGCCGCTGACCTCGCGGTCGAACGACTGGAGCAGACCTACGCGCGGCCTCTGGACGACGCGGGCGGGTGGTATGAGTACGCCGCCCCGGCGTTCGAGTTCACGTGTCGCCTCGCCTACGACGAATCAGGCCTCGTCCTCAGGTATCCCGGGATCGCGACCCGCGTACACCCTGCGCCGCGATGAGAACCGAAACGACCGCCGGCTGACAGGTCATATGTGCGGCAACCAACGCATCGCCAAGGGGCGCGACACCGGCCGTTCGGTCTCGGCGACGCCGTCTTTGCCGATCGTCATTGACCGTGATTCCTGAGTCGTCGCCGAGCTGGTTTGCGGCGCCGCCGATGTTCGTCGAGGGCTTCGACCTGCTGGTCCCTGGTCGGCGGCTGACACTCCGCCGGCTCACCGCTGCGGACGCCGCGCCGTTTGCCGCTCATATCGCCGGTGATCTGACGAGGCTCGGCGAGCACCTCCCGTGGCCTGACTCCACGTCCTCCGTCGATGGCGCTCGCGCTTGGCTGGGCAAGCATGACCAAGCTCGCGACGGGCGCGTGATCGCCGTCGGCGTGTGGGACGGGGGCGAGCTGCTGGGTGGAGCGGATCTGTTCAACCATCAGCCCGCCGCGGGCACCATCGAGGTCGGCTGCTGGGTCGTCGCGGCCGCGGAGGGTCGAGGTGTTGCCGCTGCGTGCTGTCTGGAACTCCTGGCACTCGCTCGGACGGGGCTGCGAGCGGAGCGTGTCGAATGGCGGACAACGCCGTCAAACGTGCGTTCACGGCGGCTGGCGGAACGCCTCGGGTTCCATCATGAGGGGACCCTGCGTTCAAGCTACGTGCTGCGCGGTGCAAGGCTCGATGTCGATGTCTTCTCCCTTGTTGGGGCTGAAATCGACGAGGCCGTCGTCGACCGCTGATCGTCGGCTGCCGGCAGTCTTGTCGCCTGCCGGTAGTGCGCGCGCGCTGGCTACGGCTGCGCGGGAGCGCGACCGGGTGCGAGGAGCAATGGCCGCCGGTGGCTTCTGGCGTCTCGTCGTCGGCCGTCGGTCGTGTCAGGCGTAGGGCTCGCGCCTACGGTGAGCGCTGGGGCGACGGAGTTGACGAGCTGTTCGGCGGCGGCCGCCGCGGAGGCGAGGAGCGCCGACGTATCGCTTCCCTGTCCCTGGCCCAGCACTACACCGCTAGCGGTCTGCGAGCGCCCGCCGACGGTCACCTGAGTGAAGAACGCGAGGCACCCCCCGGCCGCGGAGTCCGATCCGGTTTTGCCGGCGTAGCCGGCGGCGATTAGGGGGTCGAAGTTGGAAAGCGTGCCGGCGACCGGGAGCGTCACGCTGGCCATCGAGACGATCCGACGAAAGACTGGAAAGCGCGTCGCATGCTGGAAGACGCGCAGCTGGTCGCCGGCGGTCGACATCGTGCTGGGGTCAAACCCGCTGGGATCGGTGTAGATCGTGTGGTCCATCCCGAGCGCGCGAGCCTCGGCGTTCATCTCGGCGAGAAAGCGCGACTCGGTGCCCGCCACACGACTGGCGAGCATCCGGGCGATGTTGTTGCCGGACGGCACCAGCAGTGCTTCCAACAGTTGGAGCTCCGTCAGTTGCTCGCCGGCCTGCACCGCGACGTCTGACTGGTCCTGAGCGGCGTCCGCGGCGTCAGCCTGCGCCTCGGCTGGGCTGACCGTGAGCGTGAACCCGTCCTGTGGACCGCTCAGTGGGTAGCGCTCGAGAGTCAGGTAGGCGGTCATCACCTTTGCCAGACTGGCGATCGGAACCGGCTGCTCTTGCGGGCTCGCTGCCGGCAGCTCGTTGCCGAGCGCCAACGCCCCCTGTCCCTGCTGCGGCCATGCGACCGAAGACCCGTACGTCCTGTGCTTGTTGAGGATGCGGCCCTCGTCGTTGGGCACGTGACCCTTACCGTCGGGGAAAGCGCGGGTTGTCGCGAACGCTGCGGCGAGGAGGAGCACGGCGACTACCGCGCCGAGCGACACACGACCGCGGCGCGGGCCGGACACGGCCGGTCGCGCCTGGCGGACTGCGGTAGGTGTTGGTTGCCTGGAGGTCACGCCTCCAGTCAATGCGGCCGGGCGTTGCCAGCACGTATGCGGTTTTCGATATGCCGACGATATGCCCGGGCTGCGAGCATTAAGTCAGTGCGCGTGTTGATCGTCGAGGACGAGCCGTACATGGCCGAGGCCGTCCGCGATGGCCTACGACTGGAAGCGATAGCCGCGGACATCGCGGCTGACGGCGACGCCGCGTTGGAGTTGCTGAGCATCAACGCCTACGACATCGCCGTCCTCGACCGCGACATTCCAGGACCCTCGGGCGACGAGATCGCCGAACGCATCGTCGCCTCGGGCAGCGGCATGCCGATCCTCATGCTCACCGCCGCCGACCGGCTCGACGACAAGACGTCCGGATTCGGGCTCGGCGCCGACGACTACCTCACGAAGCCGTTCGAACTCCAAGAACTCGTGCTTCGTCTCAGAGCGCTTGACCGCAGGCGCGCCTACGCGAGGCCGCCCGTGCGAGAGATCGCCGACCTGCGCCTCGACCCGTTCCGACGTGAGGTCTACCGCGCGGGCCGTTACGTCGCACTGACGCGCAAGCAGTTCGCCGTGCTCGAAGTCCTCGTCGCTGCCGAAGGCGGTGTCGTCAGCGCCGAAGAGCTGCTGGGACAGGCCTGGGATCAGCACGCAGACCCGTTCACCAACGCCGTACGCATCACGGTTTCGGCACTGCGTAAACGTCTTGGCGAACCATGGATCATCGCGACCGTGGCCGGCGCGGGGTACCGCATCGACACTCAACCTGATCTGCGCCGGGAGGGAGGAGATTGTGGATAGACCTCCTGGTATGTCCGTGCGTCTCAAACTCACCCTCAGCTACGCCGGATTCCTCATGCTCGCAGCCGCCTTGCTGCTCGCAGCGGTGTGGTTGTTCCTCTTGCGTTACGTCCCGGATCGTGCGTTCCTTATCAACGCCGGCACCACGATTCATTCGCCGTTCCCTGTCCGCTCGAACCTCCTACACGTCTTCGCTCCAAAGGCAGCCGAGGTGCTGGCAATCCTGCTGGTGTTAGGTCTCGTGGGCGGATGGCTACTTGCCGGTCGCATGCTCGCGCCCCTGGCTCGCATTACCGACGCCACGCGCACCGCCGCAACCGGGTCTCTGTCCCACCGAATCGGGCTACCGGGCCGCACAGACGAGTTCCGCGAACTCGCTGACGCCTTCGATGCGATGCTCGCGCGCCTCGAAGCACACGTAGCGGAGCAACAGCGGTTCGCGGCCAACGCCTCGCACGAACTGCGCACTCCCCTGGCGATCACGCAAACACTGCTCGACGTGGCCCGCCGTTCACCGGACCGCGACGACAGTCAGCTCGTTGATCGCCTCCACGCGGTCAACACGCGAGCCATCGACCTGACTGAAGCATTGCTCCTGCTCAGTCGTGCTGACCAACGCTCGTTTGCTCGAGAGCCCGTCGACCTGTCGCTGATCGCGGAAGAGGCCACCGAAACGCTGCTTCCCCTCGCGGAACAACGGGGCGTCAGCATCGAGACTTCCGGCGACGCCGTTTCCACGATCGGTTCACCAGCCCTGTTGCTGCAGCTGACGACGAATCTCGTGCACAACGCGATCGTCCACAACCTTCCCGAACGCGGCGTCGTATGGGTCGCGACCAGCGTTCACGCCAATAGCGTGGTGCTAACCGTCGAGAACACCGGAGAGCGGCTCGACCCGCGGTTGGTGTCCATGCTTGCCGAGCCGTTCCAGCGCGGCACCGAACGCATACGCGCCGACCACGCTGGCGTCGGACTCGGCCTGGCAATCGTCAACAGCATCGCTCAAGCGCACGAGGGCACGCTAAACCTGACCAATCGCGCCGCCGGCGGGCTCCGCGTCACCGTGCAGCTACCAGCGGCGCCGCCCAACACCGCCAGCTATGTAAAGCATCCTTGACAGGGCGTGACTTTCAAGCTACCTTCGCGCTATCAAGTGAACTTGACAGCGGAAGGACGGGCTCAGCAATGCGAACGAGGCCTGGTTGGGCCTATGTGGCGGCAACCTTGATCATCGCCGGCTTCGTGGCGGGCGCTGCGATTGCGCAGGCGATAGGGGAGCACAGTTGGCAGCCGGTCTGGTCGATCGCGTGGCTGCCCGCGGTGCTCGTCGTGCCGTTCCTGCGGCCAAGAAGCGAGCGTCGATGCTTGCCACGGGTGCGCCGTGGCCGGCGCTCCTAGCGGCGTCTTTGGCGGATGCGGAATGCCGTGCGGGAGCTGCGAATGGAGCGAGGCCTCTCACAGGGGCAACTTGCCGCCGAGCTGGGTGTCTCGCGGCAGACGATCAATTCGATCGAGCAGGATCGCTACACGCCGTCGCTCCCGCTCGCTTTGGCGCTGGCTCGGTTCTTTGAGATGACGGTGGAGGCGATCTTCGATGCGCGTGACTAGATCGAAGTGGTTTGTTCCGCTGTTCGCGGTCGGACTCGGGCTGGTCGTGTTCGTGGCCCAGTGGATCGGCGGCTACCCGACCAGCGGCCTCGAATCTCTCGCCATCCTGGCCGCATTCGGGGCGCTGATCCTGTTTGGCGGGCGCAGCGAGACGATACGCGGGCTGCGCGGCGACGGCCGCGATGAGCGCTTCCGTCAGATTGACATCCACGCGACAGCACTCGCGGGACTCGCGGTGATCGTCGCGGTGATCGTCGCGTGCATTGTCGAGCTCTCACGGGGCCACAGTGGCGCTCCGTACAGCTGGCTCGGCGCGATCGGCGGCTTGACGTATCTCGCTGCGGTCATCTTCTTCAGAATCCGCGGCTAGTCGGCGACGCCGCCCTGCGCACCAAACAGGCAGGCGAACCGTTCGAGGCGCTCAAGATCAAGAAGGGCGTCGGTCTCGACGGTCGTGCTGTCGTGGACACTTACGCGGCCGGGCGCAGGTTGGCCGCTGCACTCGCTGCACTGTCGCGCACGCTGCCGCCGCTTTTCGCGTTGTACAAAGGACCTGTGCCGTCGGTGAGCAGGAGGAGCGCCTCGGCGACCCCGCGGGCGGCGACCGGCGTCGGCTCGGCGAGCTTCCCGGCCAGCACCGTCAGCTCCCAGCTCGCGTCGGTGACGCGATCGGGCAGCGGGCCGACGTGCCCGGGCCAATGCGTCACCGTGCGGCGCGTGTCGTGGACGAGATGCTCAATCGCGTCCGCCAGCTCCCGCCGCCTGGTCAGGTTCGTGAGGCGCCGAGCGCGGAGGGCGAGGGTTGCATACGCGTCGGCCGGAGTCCCGTTCGCGAGCGCGGTGTCCAGGGAGCCGGAACGGAGCCGCGCGACGAGGCGGTCGCGCAACCGCTCGGGCGGTGGGGTGAGGGCTAAAGTTGCTGGCATGACCATCTAACACACTACGCTGGTCATGCTGACTTGTCAAGTCATTTTGCCGGTCACGTAGAATTGCTGGCATGACCACACTTCCGGACTGGTACCCGTGGCCCGAGACCGAAACGAAGCCAGCACCGATGCCGCTCCTCTTGGTGCAGGCTTTCGTCAATACGCTAGACCTTGACCTCGGCGAGGATCTGCTCGGCGCAGACTGGTTTGTGACAGCTGGGCTTCTCGACACGACCGCGAGCGCCGCCGCCGGCGCCGGCGAACTCCAACTGGCGCGGACGATGCGGGAGAGCATCCGCCAGCTCCTCGAGTTGGACGCGGGGGACCTCGCGCCGCTGCGCGAGGTGGCGGACGAACGGGCGGCGAAGCTCTTGGTCGGCGAGGGAGGCGCGTTGACGCTGGCGCCCTCCACGACGGGTCAGATCACTGACGCGCTGTTTCAGCTCCTGCTCATCATTCGTGCCGCGCAGGAAGGCGGAACCTGGTCACGCCTACGGGTCTGTGCCAGCGACACCTGTCGGTGGGCGTTCTACGACCGTTCCAAGAACAGGCAGGGCCACTGGTGCGACATGGCCGTCTGCGGGAATCGACTCAAGAACCGCGAACTTCGGGCGCGCCGGCGAGACGGAGCGCGACGAGCCGGCGCGTCGCACGTCGAGCGCTCGTAGCCGGAGCGGCGAATCCGGTGCTCGACCAACGCGGATCGTTTTTGGCCGGCTGCGTCAGGGAAGCGATTTCGGCCCGCCGCCGTCGGTAGACACTCGTTAGCATCCGCGAGCAGTCGTGGGACGGTCGCGCACGGGTGTCTCGCAGCTTGAGCGGCGACCGGTGACTTCGAGGGGTCGCGGTCACAAAATTGGGCCCGCGGCGCATTAAAGACTAAGAATGTCGCGGCGAAGGAGCGCTCCAGAATGCGACCCGCCGATACCGTGAGAGGTCGCCACCTGCTGCGCCGGGGATCGCGCGCCGTGACGGCTCTCGTCGCGCTCGTTGGCGTGGCCATCCTGATCGCGAGTTGCGGTGGCGGCTCGGGTCTCAGCGTGGCCAGCATCGCGGGACCGAAGCCGTTGGGCGGCCGGTCGCACACGTCCTCGTCGAGGTCAAACGGTGGCGCGGTCAGGTTCCTCGGTGGCGCGCCGAGCCCGGCCCAGCGGGTCCAGCAAGAGGTCGTCGGGCTTTTGTTCTCGAGATGTATGCGTTCGCATGGTGTTCCCAACTACCCCGATCCCCCCGCGCCGTCCGGCGGGGGGTTCGGGTTCTTCGTGTTTGGGGGCAGCGGCATCGACCCGGCCGCGCCGCTCTTCCGAATCGCGCAGCGGAGCTGTTTCTCGATCCTGACACGTCGGCGCGGTGGTTTCCTATGAGCGCCGCGATTCCGAGCACGGCCGGCACCGAAGCGCTCATGCCCGCCGCTCCCCCGCAGTCGCGACGGCGGAGGCGCCGACGCGTGATCGCGGTGATCGTCCTGCTACTCGCCGTCGTGGCCGTCGTGTTGATCGTGACCAATGCGTTCGGCGGCGGCTCCTCGGGCGGTGTCCGCGACAACACCTCGCCAAGCTCGCTGGTGACGGTGCGGCGGCAGTCGCTGAGCTCGCTGAGCCTGGTCAGTGGGACGCTCGGATATACCGGAAACGTCACGATCGACCTCTCCGCCGGCAGCGCGCCGGCGACGCTGACCCAGGCACAGCAGGCGGTCACGACCGATCGGGGCACGCTTGCCAGCGCGCGCTCGACACTGTCCAATGATTCCGCCGCGCTCTTGCAGGCGCGCGGGACGCTGACCGCAGACGAGCAACAGGAGGGCGTCGAGTGCACCGGCGACAACGCGGCGCAGGGCGGCGCCGCCGGCGGTGCCGGCTCGGGCAGCAGCTCCGCCTGTGCGACCGACGCCCAAGCGGTCTCGTCCGGGCAGCAGTCGGTGACCGCCGACCAGGCCAAGGTGGCCTCCGACGAGGCCGCGGTGCCGGCCGCCGAGCACACACTCACGACCGACGAGGCGGCCGTTGCGAGCGCCAGCGCGCAGGCGACCGTGTACGGCCCGAACTCGGCATTCACGAGC
>DATGHN010000313.1:0-6507 GCA_035308005.1 Solirubrobacteraceae bacterium | reverse complement strand
CCACAGGCCGGTCATGCCGGGCATCACCTGGTAGCGCTGCATGTGCCACTCGTCGAGCCGCTCGAAGTCGCGCTGCGGAAGCGGCCGCGGGCCGACCAGCGACATCTGGCCGCGCAGAACGTTGGCCAGCTGCGGCAGCTCGTCCAGTGAGAAGCGGCGCAGAGCGCGGCCGACGCGCGTCAGGCGCGGATCACGGCGCATCTTGAAGAGCGCGCCGCTGGCCTCGTTGCGCTGCTCGAGGTCGTACTGGCGCGAGTCCGCGCCGACGACCATCGTGCGGAACTTCAGGCATGCGAACGGCACGCCACCGACGCCTGGGCGCATCGAGCGGTAGAGCACGGGGCCGCGCGAGCCGAGCTTGACCGCCAGCGCGATCCCGAGCAGCAGCGGACTCAGCAGGACGATCAGCAGCGTCGCGACGATCAGGTCGAAGGTCCGCTTGAGCGCGAAGTCGATGCCCTCGAAGACGGGCGGGCGCAACTCAAAGAGCGGGATCGACTGGCCAGGCACGAACTCCGCGCGATGGATCAGGATCTCGGTCGTCGACGGCGCGATCCGCACGCGCACGCCGCGGCTGTGAGCGCGCTCGACGAGCTCGAGCAGCTCGCGCTCGGGGAAGTCGGGGTCGACAACGATCACCTCGTCGACACGGTTGCCGTCGATCGCCTTGCCGATCTCGTTCAGCGAACCGAGCGAGCGCAGCCCCTCACCGACCTGGCGGCGCGTGCGCGAGACGAAGCCGACGATCTCGACCTCCGGCTGCGGCGCGGCCTGAAGCGCGCTTGCGACGGCTTCGATGTGGTGGGCGGTACCGACCAGGATCGCCCGGCGGCGGTATCCCGCCAGGCGCAGCAGGACGCCCGACGCGCTCTCGTAGCCCTGCCTGAAGCCGGTGACGTAGACGAGCGCGAAGAAGAACGAGCCGTAGAAGACGTAGTAGGAGGAGTAGTAGCGGCTCGTCCCGCTGACGAGCGCGAAGATGACGGCCACGACCATCACCTGGAAGAGCGTCGCGAGGATCCGCGTGAAGCCCGGCCGCTCGCCGCGATCGGCGTACATGCTCGAGCGCGCGAACAGCAGCATCGTCACGAGGAACGCGAAGGCGACGATCGTGCGCGTCTGGTGAAAGGCCTGCGAGGCAAGGCGGCTCTCGCCCCTGACGACGTCCTTGAGGTACAGGGCGGTGAAGATCGCAAGGAAAACGCCGACGAAGTCAAGCGCCATCAGGACGCCGACGCGCGCGGCGCGGCGCGCCGTCGACCAGCGCAGCACGAACGACAGTACCGGCGGGCGCTTTGCGCGCACGTCGCGGTCGCCGAGCTGGATCGGCTGCTGGGGTACGAGGCGCGGCTGGCTTGTGCCTGGTTCCGTTGACGGGTCAGCGGCCACGCGTATGGTCTCGAGAGGACTGGCCATCTGGCTTATCCAACGCCCCACTCTGGCAGATGTTGCGCTGTAGCGCCAGCGCTGACAGAGGACTACCCATTCTGGCAGCACCCGAGGCGGAGGGCGGACCAATGGCCGAAAACCCGCGCCGCGGGCGGTGGTGAATATCACCACCGCGAGGGCAGGCCGCAGACCCGCGTCACAACGCAGCGGCGCTACCTTCCGAGAGCCCCGCCCGACTCCTAGTTCCCTCCTCTCGATTAGGAAGCGGCGGCCACGAACGACCGGCCTGCAGCGCCGGTCGTTCGTGTCTTCGAAGCGGCTAGGCGGGCGCCTTCTCGAGCGTCATGCGCAGCCCGTCGCGGAGCGTTACCTCGGGCGACCAGGAGAGAATCTCGTTGGCGCGCGTGATGTCGGGCCGGCGCTGCTTGGGGTCATCGACGGGCAGCTCGGCGTAGACGATCGGCGAGCGGCTCTGGGTTAGCTCGAGCACGATCTCGGCCAGCTCGAGCAGCGTGAACTCGTCGGGGTTGCCGATGTTGACAGGCTCGTGGTAGCCGGACTCGGCCAGCGCGATCAGACCGCGGATGAGGTCGGTGACGTAGCAGAACGAGCGCGTCTGGCTGCCGTCGCCGAAGATCGTCAGCGGCAGGCCGGCGCGGGCCTGGCGGACGAACGTCGGGATCGCGCGGCCGTCGAAGGGCCGCATCCGCGGGCCGTAGGTGTTGAAGATCCGAACGATCGCCGTGTCGACGCCCTGCTGGCGGTGGTAGGCCATCGTCAACGCCTCGGCGTAGCGCTTGGCCTCGTCGTAGACGCCCCGCGGGCCGATCGGGTTGACGTGGCCCCAGTAGCTCTCGCGCTGCGGGTGCTCGTGCGGGTCGCCGTAAACCTCGCTGGTCGAGGCCAGCAGGAAGCGCGCGCGGTGGGCCTTGGCGAGGCCGAGCGTGTGGTGGGTGCCGTAGGAGCCGACCTTGAGCGTGTGCAGCGGCAGGCGCAGGTAGTCGATCGGCGATGCCGGCGAGGCGAGGTGGTAGACGAAGTCGACCGGCTCATCGACGTAGTAGTCGCCGGTGATGTCGACGTTGAGCGCGACGAAGCTCGAGTCCCGGATATGGGCGATGTTCTCGAGCGACCCCGTCTCGAGGTTGTCGGCGCAGAGCACCCGGTTGCCGCGCGCCAGAAGCTCGTCGCAGAGGTGCGAGCCGAGGAACCCGGCGCCGCCGGTGACCAGGCAGGTGGCCATCGAGCGCAGCCTACCCCCCGCGCGTGACGAGCAGGATCCCGGCGCCGATCTCGACGAGCACGCTCGAGACGGCCGGCTCGGCTTCGACAAGCGCCGTGATTTCGGCCACCTCGTGCGCGTGGGAGATCACGTTGTCGACCACCAGCAGCCCGCCGTCGGGGCGCAGGACGCGCAGGAGGTCCGGCCAGTAGCCAGCGTAGGCGGGCCGCTCGGAGTCGAGGAAGATCAAGTCGTAGGCGCCGTCGCCCGCCGCGGCGAGCGTGTCGGCGGCGTCCTCGCTGCGAAGCTCGGCGGCGAGGCCCGCGCGGGCGAGGTTGGCGCGCGCGAGCTCCGTGCGTTCGGCGTCGATATCGACCGACGTGACGGCGCCGCCTGAGTCCGCCAGCCAGATCGTCGAGTAGCCGCTCGAGGTGCCGATCTCGAGAATCTCCCCCGCGCGGGTGGCGCGCGCGAGCACGTTGAGGAGCTCGGCGGTCTGGGGCTCGACGTTGCGGAAGCGGTCGAGGCGATCGGCCTGGCGCTCGTCGTGCTCGCGAGCGGATGCAAGGATCTCAGCGGCGATCGCCCGTCGGGAGGAGTCCACACCCGCATCATCGCAGCGTCCGCGTGGGCAGGATTCGCCTCGCGGAGGGCAAATACACAGACGATGGGCGCCGTGCAGACACAGCGCACGCTGGTCAAGTCAATGCCTGAGCTGTGGGCAGAGCTGAGCGAATCCGCCCTGCTTGGACGGATGCTGGGAGAGCCGTTCGGCGAGATCACGATCACGCGCCGCACCCCCGAATCGAGCATCGAATGGGAGAGCGCGCGCGCAGCGGGAGCGATCGAGCTCGAGCCGAGCGGCTTTGGAACCCGGGTGCGCCTGACGGCGCAGATCGCTCCGCCGGCGGCCGGCGAGCCAGCTATGGAGTCACCGCGGCGGGGAGTCTTCGCGCGGGCATGGGCACGGCTGCGGTCATCCGAGCCGCGCGCCGAGGAGCCCGGGACGCCGTCCCGGCCGATCGACGCAGGCGCCGCGAAGGACGCGCTGACCGCCGTGCTCGATGAGATCGGGACCGCGCGGCACCGGCCGTTCTCCAGGCACCAATAGGATCGCTCGCGTGAGCGAGCACGCGCCGCAAAGTTACGCAGAGCGCCTGGCGAAGCTCGAGGAGTTTCGCCACGAGGCAGCGCATGCGGAGGGTCCGGCGGTGGCCAAGCAGCACGCCAAGGGCAAGTACACCGCCCGCCAGCGGATCGAGAAGCTGCTCGACACGGGTTCCTTCGAGGAGCTCGACGCCTTCGTGCGCCATCGCACGACCGATTTCGACATGGCCGGGTCGCGTCCCCTTGCGGACGCGGTGATCACCGGCCACGGCACGATCGACGGGCGGGCGGTCTGCGTGTTCAGCCAGGACTTCACGGTCTTCGGCGGCTCGCTCGGCGAGGTGATGGGCGAGAAGATCTGCAAGGTCATGGATCTGGCCGCCCGCGTCGGCTGCCCGCTGATCGGGATCAACGACTCGGGCGGCGCGCGGATCCAGGAGGGCGTCGTCTCACTCGGCGCCTACGGCGAGGTCTTCTACCGCAACGTCCGCTGCTCGGGGGTGATCCCGCAGATCTCGCTGGTCATGGGGCCCTGCGCGGGCGGCGCGGTCTACTCGCCGGCGATCACCGACTTCATCCTGATGGTCAACGAGACCTCGCACATGTTCATCACGGGCCCCGACGTGATCCGCACGGTCACGCACGAGGAGGTCGGCTTCGAGGAGCTCGGCGGCGCCCACACCCACAACACGAAGTCGGGCGTCGCCCATTTCGCGACGGCCAACGAGGACGACTGCCTCGCCGAGGCGCGCTACCTGCTGTCGTTTCTCCCGCAGAACAACCTCGAGTCAACGCCCCGAGTCGCGACCGCCGACGACCCGCAGCGAATGGACCACGAACTCGATGCGGTCGTTCCCGACAGCCCGAGCAAGGCCTACGACATGCGCGCCGCGATCGCGATGATCGTCGACGACGGCGACTTCCTCGAGGTCCACGAACACCACGCCCCGAACGTCGTCTGCGGCTTCGCGCGGCTTGACGGCGTCGCCGTCGGCATCGTCGGCAACCAGCCGCAGGCGCTCGCCGGCGTCCTCGACATCGACGCCTCGGCGAAGGCGGCGCGCTTCGTGCGGACCTGCGACGCCTTCAACGTCCCGATCGTCACCTTCGTCGACGTTCCGGGTTTTCTGCCGGGCACCGAACAGGAATGGGGCGGGATCATCCGCCACGGCGCGAAGCTGCTCTACGCCTACGCCGAGGCGACGGTGCCAAAGCTGACCGTCATCACGCGTAAGGCCTACGGCGGCGCCTACGACGTCATGGCCTCGAAGCACCTGCGCGCCGACTTCAACTTCGCCTGGCCGACGGCCGAGATCGCGGTGATGGGGCCCGAGGGCGCGGTCAACATCATCTACAAGCGCGAGCTGGCTTCGAGCAAGGCGCCGAAGAAGCGCCGCGAGCAGCTGATGGACGACTACCGCGCGCGCTTCGCCAACCCGTACTCGGCGGCGGAGCGCGGCTACATCGACGACGTCATCGAGCCGCACGAGACGCGACCTCGGCTGATCACGGCACTGCACCTGCTCGAAACCAAGCGCGAGCACGGGCCGGCCCGCAAGCACGGCAACATCCCGCTTTAGGGGCTGGCTCAGCCGGCGCTGGAGCTGCGCGCGAGCGCCCGCACGCGTCCGGTCAGGTCGAGCTCGATCAGATCCCAGGTCGGGTGCCTCGTACCGAGCAGCGCGGCGACGCGGTCGCGCTCCGCGACGGGCCACCACTCGCGGGCCCGCCCGCCGAAGAGCGCCTGCTTGAGCGCGGCGCCGGATTCGGGATCCGGCCAATGGGCCTCGATCTGATCACGCGCCGCCTCAACGTCGGCGGCAGCCACCGCAGTCCAGAGCTCGGCCAGTCGCCGCAGTCGCAGCGGTACCGGCACCTCGGCCGGCCCGAACTCGGCGAGAAATGCCGCGAGGCGACCCTGCACCGGCGAGTTGACGACGCGGGCGAGCTCCTCGACCCAGGCCGGGGGCGGGCGCTCGGTCCGCGTTCCGGCGGCGGAACCGCCGCTCAGGCGCAGCGCCGCGGTCAGCGCGAAATCGGTCTGCTCGGCGGTGACGAGCTCGCGCGTGCGAAACGAGAAGCGCGAGCGCAGCGCCGGCCACAGCGCCGACCAGATGACGATCATCGCGCGCGCCGCGTCATCCAGGGCGGCGTGGATGACGACGCCGGGACCATCGCTTCGACAGGCCACCTCGAGGAAGCTCTCGAGCACCTCCACCTTTGGGCCGCGCCCGGACAAAAGTCCCGGCTGCACCGCGGACACGCCTCCGTCGAGGCGCAGCGGCCCGACGAACTCCTCGAGCGACGCTCCGGCAGGGTTGCGCGCCAAGCGGACGAGCGCCTCGACTGTGCCGGGCACCGCGAGCGCCGCCGCGTCAAGCAGCAGAACGTGTGAGCAGACGGCCCCGGCGCGGGCAGCGCGAGGGTCGGGCCAGGTGATGGCGAGCGCGAACTCGGCGGTGTCGGGGAGCGGCAGACCGGTGATCAGCGGCGGGCAATCGGGGCTCATCACCGCGTCGGTGGCGACGAGCAATTGCACGAGCACGGCGCGCGGAACCTCGCGCGAGGCGATCAGGAGCCGATGTCCCTCGTCGTAACCGAAGACGAACTGGTCGGCCCGGCTCACGAGCCCCAGATCGCCCAGCGCAGCGGCTCGGTCAAGGAGACCGCCTTACCGTCTCGATCGCTGGCGAACACGCGGTCGTAGATCTCGCCCATGGCGAGCAGCTCGTCGCGATCCTCGAGCGCTCCGCCCTGCGCGGAGACGCCGAAGACCCCGAGACCGGCGG
>DATGHN010000312.1:0-3053 GCA_035308005.1 Solirubrobacteraceae bacterium | reverse complement strand
CCGAGCCTCGACTGCGGCCCCTCGACGATCCGCTATGAGCTCGCGCAGCTCGAGGCGCAGGGGCTGCTCGAGCATCCACACACCTCCGCCGGGCGCTTGCCGACGGATGCCGGACGGCGCTCGGTCGTCGACCGCCTGCTCGCCTCGACCGAGACGCGGCCCGCGGTCGCGACGCTCGATCTGAGCGTCGCGCGTCGCGAGCTCGACAACGCCCTGCGCGTCACTACCGAGCGGCTGTCTGAGATCACCAACCTGCTCGCCGTCGCGACGGCGCCGGCGATCGACAGCGCGACGATCCACCGCATCGAGGTCCTGACGCTTCAGCCGAGCGTCGTGATGGTCGTGATCATCACCTCCTCGGGGAGCATCTCGAAGTTCGTCTCGGCCTTCGATGAGCCGATCGACCCGGGACTCGTCGCCTGGGGCGGCGCCTATCTGAACGAGCGCGTCGGGGGGCTGCCGCTCGGCGCGCGGATGCTGCTCGGGCGCCTCGCCGACCCCGAGCTCGGGCATCGCGAGCGCGCCTTCATCGACCGCCTGGCGCCGGCCTTCAGCGAGCTCGCCGCCGGCGGCGAGGACGTCCTCTTCGTTGACGGCACCTCGCGGCTGCTCGGCGCCCAGCGCTTCGCCGATCCCGGCGACGCGGGCGAGCTGATCGCCCTGCTCGAGCGCCGCGTCGCGCTGCTTGAGGTGATGCGCCGGGCGCTCTCTGAGCCGGGCGTCTACGTGCGAATCGGCACCGAGAACGAGGTCCCGGGCCTGCAGTCGCTGTCGGTGGTCGCGTCCGGCTACGGCCTCGCTCAGCGCCGCCTCGGGACGGTCTCGGTGATCGGCCCGGTGCGGATGGACTACGAGGTCGCGATCGACACGGTCCGCTCCGTCGCGCGCCAGCTCTCGCGCTTCGTCCAGGACGTGTACTGACGATGGCCCGTCCGGCGACACCGCGCGACCCCTACGACGTGCTCGGCGTTGCCCGCGACGCCGACGAAGCGCAGATCAAGAAGGCCTTTCGCTCGCTCGCGCGCGAGCTTCATCCCGACGTCAACACCGAGGACCCCGACGCCGAGGAGAAGTTCAAGCAGGCCGCCGAGGCCTACGAGATCCTCTCCGATCCCGACCGCCGCGCAACCTACGACCGCTACGGCCACGAGGGCCTGCGCTCCGGCGGCTGGCAGCCGAACTTCGACCAGTTCGGGTCGCTGAACGACCTCTTCGAGGCCTTCTTCGGCGCCGGCGGTGGGATCTTCGGCGGCGGCGGACGCGGTCCCGCGGTCGGCGGCGACGTCGGAAGCGAGCTCGAGATCGACCTCGCCCAGGCCGGGGAGGGGGGACCGTTCAGCGTCACCTACGAAGCGGTCGCGGTCTGCGAGCACTGCCGCGGCAACGGCGCCGAGCCGGGCACGCCGATCGAGACCTGCGGGCAGTGCGGCGGCGCCGGGCGGCTTCAGGCGGTGACGCGGACTCCGTTCGGCCAGATGATGCGAACCGTCGTCTGCGACCGCTGCGGCGGAGACGGCCGCGTCGCCGCGAATCCGTGCGCCGAGTGCCGTGGACGCGGCCGCGTCGTCGACGAGCACACCGTGACGGTCGACATCCCGCCCGGGATCGCCGACGGCCAGCGCGTGCGGATCGGCGGCCGCGGCCACGCCGGCGATCCCGGCGCCCCGCCGGGCGATCTCTACGTGCTCGTTCACGTGCGCGAGGACGAGCGCTTCATGCGCGACGGCGACGACCTCGTCACCGCACTCGACGTTCCGGCGCCGCTGGCCGCGCTCGGCTCGAGCTTCGAGGTGCCCACGCTCGCGCGGCCCGCGACCGTCGAGGTGCCGGCCGGCACCCAGCCCGGCGAGGTGATCGTGCTGCGCGGCAAGGGCATGCCGCGGCTGCGCCGCCACGGCTTCGGCGACCTGCGCGTGGTTGTCAACGTCCAGATCCCGCGCCGCCTGAGCGAAGAGCAGCGCGCCCTGCTCGAGGAGCTCTCGCGCACGATCACGCCCGAGAACCTGCAGGCCGACGATTCGATGTTCGCCAAGCTCCGCCGCGCTCTGCGCCCTCATCACCAGTGATCAGGTGATCCGCCTTGCTGTCCGGGTCGCCCGCCAGGAGGCGCCCGATGCGCTCGCCGAGCTGCTCGCCTTCTCGCCGCTCGGCGTCGAGGAGGTCGACGTCGACGGCGACACCGTCGAGTACGTCCTCTACGGCGCACCCGGCGAGCTACCGGAGCTCGGCGCGCTTCGCGCGAGCGTCGGGGAGGCACTCGTCGAGGTCACGAGCACCGAGATCGCCGACGACTGGGAGTCGCGCTGGCGCTCGTTTCATCGCCCCGCAGAGATCGCCGGCGCGATCCGCGTGCGCCCGCCGTGGCACGACCGCGACGCCGGCTCCGAGCTGATCGACATCGTCATCGACCCCGGGCAGGCGTTCGGCACCGGCGCGCACGCGACGACCCGGCTGTGCCTTGAGCTGCTCGTGATGCTCGCCGAGGGCGGCGAGGCGCACGGTCCGCTGCTTGACATCGGCACCGGCTCGGGGGTCCTCGCGATCGCCGCCAACAAGCTCGGCTTCGCTCCCGTGCGCGCGATCGACAACGAAGCCGAGGCCGTCGAGGCGGCGATCGCCAACGCCGCCGCGAACGGCGTCGCGATCGACGTCGCCAAGGCCGACATCCGCGTCGGCGAGCCTCCCGAGGCGCCGGTCATCGTCGCCAACCTGCTTCGCCCGCTGCTGCTCGAGCTGGCCGAGGCGATGCGGGTCTCGCCGTGGCTTCTGATCGCCTCGGGGCTGCTCGCGGACCAGGTCGATGAGGTCGCGCGTGCGTTTGCGGAGCGCCACGGCCTACGCGAGCGAAGCCGCCGCCACGACGGCGAGTGGGCCGCGGTGCTGCTCGAACGCGCCGCCCCCCGGGCGTATCCTTAGCCGCCAGATGACCATTGCCGAAAGCGTCAAGGGCGACCTCGTGGTCGCGATGAAGGCGGGCGAGAAGGAGCGCGTCGGCACGCTGCGCCTGCTCCTCTCCGAGCTCCAGAAGGCCGCCAAGGAGGGGTCCGCGGACG
>DATGHN010000311.1:0-3242 GCA_035308005.1 Solirubrobacteraceae bacterium | reverse complement strand
CGGTGGCTATGGCGAGGGGGAAACACCTCTTCCCATTCCGAACAGAGCAGTTAAGCCCCTCAGCGCCGATGGTACTTGGCTCGCAAGGGCCTGGGAGAGTAGGTCGCCGCCGGTTTACTTGACGATCGAGCCCCGCCTCTCAGGCGGGGCTCGACGCGTCTGAGGGCGCTCCTAGACTCGCGCTCACCCCCACCAGGAACAAGGAGCGCAGCGATGTCCGAGACGCACGCCCGCCCGGTCACGACGCAGCGCCATCTCGCGCGGGCGCTTCATCCAAGCCCGCGCGTCATCAAGCAGGCGATGTCGGAGGTCGACGGCTTCAACGCCAAGTTCGCCGTCCTCGTCACGCGCCTGGTCGGAACGATGTGGTGCGCCTATCTGTTCGCCGGCATCGCGTTCATCGGCCTGCCGACGGCGCTCGACCCTGGTGGCGAGGGACTCATCGCCTGGATCGCGCAGACGTTCCTCCAGCTCGTGCTCCTCTCGGTGATCATGGTCGGCCAGAACGTGCAGAGCCTCGCTTCCGACGCCCGCGCGCTCAACACATTCAAAGACACCGAGACGATCCTCGACCGCCTCGACGTCCACACCGCAGGGGGTCTGCAGGAGCTTCTCGAGCACATTGACGCCCTCGCCGCGAGCCTCAAGCAGAGCTCGCCGCCGCCGGCTGCCTGACAACGCCCACGCCGCCGGGGCTCGATCAGATCCGAGCCCCGGCGTGGCGTGCGATTCGCTCGCTGGTCTGCCTCCCGGCTCAGCGGCGGCCTGCGAGCACGGGGCTGCAGGCCGTTGCACGGACCAGCGGTGTGATGCAGTGCTGCGGACGTGCCAGCACCGCCCCGGGCCGCCGCGACGCGGACTGGCGCCGTCGCGGGGCACGGTGCGGGTGGAACGCGCGCGCCTCGACGAGCTCGTCGGCGTCCTCGAGCCAATCGGCATCGAGTAGCAGGGCGGCACGGGCGAGGTCGAGCGCGCGGTGAACGGCGCCGAGCGCGACGTTGGCATTGGGGCTGGGCCAGAACACTTGTTCGTATGGTGCGATCGGCGGCGGATGGAACCGCCGGTCCGACGCGAAACTCGGACCGCGTTGCGCTCTACAGAGCTAGGAAAGCTGCACTGTCGCTTGCAGAACATGTGTTCGCCCGGGCGTCGGTCGACCGGCCGCATGCGACGGCTGTAGGCTCTCGCCCTGGCCCCGATGGAGAAGTTCGTCATCCAAGGGGGCGCGGCGCTCAGCGGCACCGTCGTCCCCGCCGGCAACAAGAACGGCGCGCTCGCGATCCTCGCGGCCTCGGTGCTGACTGACGATGAGCTGACGCTCGCGAACGTCCCCCGGATCCGCGACGTCGATGCGATGCTCGAGATCCTCGAGGGTCTCGGCGTCGTCGTCACCTGGCGCGGCGAGAACGAGCTGACATTGTGCGGCGCCGCGGTCGACGCGAACCCCGTCGACCCGCAGCTCGGCGAGCGCATCCGCGCCTCGTTCCTGCTCGCCGGCCCTCTGCTTGCACGCTTCGGCCGCGCCGAGATGCCTCCGCCGGGCGGCGACTTCATCGGCCGCCGGCGCCTTGATCCGCACCTCGACGGCTTCGGGGCACTCGGCGCCGAGTGCCGCTTCGATGGCTCCGCCTATGTCCTCAGCGCCGAGCACGGCCTGCGCGCCAACCGCGTCTTTATGGACGAGCCGTCGGTGATGGCGACCGAGAACGTCCTCATGGCCGCCGCGCTGACCCCCGGCACGACGGTCCTCGTCAACGCCGCCTGCGAGCCGCACGTCCAGGATCTGGCACGCCTGCTCGTCAAGATGGGGGCCTCGATCCAGGGCATCGGTTCGAACCTCCTGACGATCGAGGGCGCCGAGCGCCTCGGCCCGGCAAGCCACGAGATCGCCCCCGATCACATCGAGATCGGAAGTTTCATGGCGCTCGCCGGCGTCACCGGCGGCGAGCTGCGCATCAAGGACACAAATCCCGAGGACCTGCGCATGATCTGCCTCGTCTTCGAGCAGCTCGGCCTGCACAGCCACTTCGACGGGCGCGACGTGATCGTTCCCGGCGACCAGCGCCTGATCGTCAGCGCCGACTGGGGCGGCTACAAGCGCAAGGTCATGGACGGCCCCTGGCCGGCCTTCCCCGCCGACCTGACGAGCGTAGCCGTCGCGCTCGCGACCCAGGCCGAGGGATCCGTGCTGATCCACGAGTGGATGTTCGAGAGCCGCCTGATCTTCACCGACAAGCTCGAGGCGATGGGAGCCGACATCGTCCTCTGTGACCCGCATCGCGCGATCGTCACCGGCCCGCGCAAGCTGCGCGGCGCGCGCGTCGAGTCGCCTGACATTCGCGCCGGCATGGCGATGCTGATCGCGGCGCTTTGCGCCGACGGCCGCAGCGAGATCGGCAACGTAGAGCAGATCGATCGCGGCTACGAGCGCATCGACGAGCGCCTGCGCGAGCTTGGCGCGCAAATCGAGCGCGTTCCGGCGACGGTCGCCGCCTGACGCGATACTTGAAGGCGCGATGATCCTGCCGACGCCAAGCGGCACGCGCGACGTGCTGCCCGATGAGATGGGCGAGCTGCGCACGCTCACCGAGCGCCTGCGCGCGGTTTTCAGCGAGGCCGGTTTCGGCGAGGTCTATACGCCGGCTCTCGAGTACGAGGGGGTCATCTCGCGCGGCGCGCTCGGGTCCGCCCGACCGGCCTACCGCGTCTTCGACGAGGCCGGCGAGGTCCTCGTCCTGCGCTCCGATATGACGGTCCCCATCGCCCGTGTCGTCGGCGCCCGCTACCAGCAGGTGGAACCGCCGCTGCGCTTCGCCTACTTCGCGCACTGCTACCGCGGCGTTCGCCCCCAGAGCGGCCAGCCGCGCGAGTTCCTCCAGGCCGGAATCGAGCTGATCGGCTCGCCGGCGCCACACGGCACGGCGGAGGCCGTTACCGTCCTCTGCCGCGCTCTCGACCGCGCCGGGCTAATCCGCTACCGCGTCGGGATCGGCGACGCCGCCCTTTACCACGATCTGCTCGACGGGCTCGGGGTTCCCGAGGAGGAGCGCGCCGTGCTCCTCGGCGAGCTCGGCGCCGGGGACTTCGTCGGGCTCGAGGCCGGGCTTCGCCAGCTCGAGATCGACGAGCGGACGCTCGAGCTTCTGCTGCGCGTCCCGCAGATGCGCGGCGGGCCGGACGTGCTTCACGGCCCGGCGGGTCCCGTCGCCGACGCCGTCGCCGGCCTGCGCGCGATCCACCAG
>DATGHN010000310.1:0-8459 GCA_035308005.1 Solirubrobacteraceae bacterium | reverse complement strand
TAGAGGATCGCGTACCGGTTTTGGCTGCTCAGCTGGTCGAACGCTGCGGCGGCACGCGGCTCGGCCTCGAGCGCCGCGCGCAGGTCGTCGGGCACCTCGATCGTCGCCTGACCCGCGTAGGCCACCTCCCAGCGCCCGTCGGCCTTCGCGCGCTCGACCTCCGCGAGGCCGGCTGGCGTCATGCGCCCCTCTTTCACCAGCCGCTCTACGTGTCCGACATTGCGCTTCGACCACGCGCTTCGCGCCCGCCTCGGCGTGAAGCGCTGGAAGAACGTGGCCTCGTCGCGGCGGCGGATCTGGCCGTCGATCCAGCCGTGGCAGAGCGCCTCATCGAGCGCCTGGGCATACGTCAGGCTCGTCGGCTCAGTCGCGCCCTTCTTGGCGAGCACCAGCCACACGCCGGCATCCCGCGCGTGGTTACGCCCCAGCCAGCCCAGCCAGGCGCCCGCGTCGGCCACGATCAGCTCTTCGAGGTCAGCCTGAGACATTCGCTGCACAATCGCATGTGGCCGGTTCGCGACTCGCTCGCGGGGTAGGAGACCCGGAATGCCCGGGGCGGGATTCGAACCCGCACGCCCTTGCGGGCAGCAGTTTTTAAGACCGCCGGCTGTACCAATTCGCCAACCCGGGCCCGGATGCCCATCGTAACCTCTCGCAACCCCTCTGTTGAGCCGATATGAAGCCATGGAAGGCCACACAACACCGCCGCAACTTGCGTCCGGTTACGGTGTCTGAATAGGCACAAGGGACGTCAACGTGGAGGGCTACACACTCAAGCAGCAGCCGCTGGCCGCTATGCGCGGGCCTTCGCCCCTGCTCAAGCTCGCCGGCGATGACCGCCTGATCGCCCTCACTCGCTCCGGGCAGCAGGCCGCCTTCGAAACGCTCGTCGCCCGCTACCAGGCGCGGCTGCTGGCCTTCATCCGCCACATGGTGCGCTCGCGCGAGGACGCCGAGGATGTCCTCCAGGAGGTCTTCGCGGCCGCCTTCAACGCGATCATGGCCGACACGCGCGAGATCAACGCGCGCCCCTGGCTCTACCGCATCGCGCGTAACCGCGCGCTCAACCACCTCCGCCGCGCGA
The DNA here is from genome assembly GCA_035308005.1 of Solirubrobacteraceae bacterium. Taxonomy (GTDB): domain Bacteria; phylum Actinomycetota; class Thermoleophilia; order Solirubrobacterales; family Solirubrobacteraceae; genus Palsa-513. The sequence goes on along the minus strand of DATGHN010000310.1, from coordinate 7,375 downwards.
CCGCCGTCGGCGTCGACGACATGGACGCGAGCTTCGCCGACACCGGCGTGTCGACTAGCGAGAAGGTCCACCGCAAGGAGGAGTTCCGCCTCCTCGTCGAGGACATCTCCCATCTCCCTGAATCGCAGCGCTCGGCGCTCGTCCTGCGCGAGATGGACGCCCTCTCCTACGAGCAGATCGCAGACGTCATGGACACGACGGTGCCGAGCGTCAAGTCGCTGCTGGTGCGCGCGCGGATCGGCCTCGCCGAGGCCGCCGAGGCGCGCAAGCTGACCTGCGACGAGGTCCGCCTCGAGCTGGGCGAGGCAGCCGAGGGAATCGGCTCGCCATCACCGGCCGTCCGCCGCCACGTCAAGCAGTGCGAGCGCTGCCGCTCCTTCCGCACGCAGCTACGCTCAAACAACCGTGCGCTCGCGGCGGTGCTGCCGATCGGGCCGCTGATCCTGCTCAAGAAGACCCTCCTCTTCAAGCTCGGCCTCGCCAAGCTCGCCGGCGGAAGCGGCGCCGCGACGGCCACCGCCGGAGCCGGCGGTGGCACGGCCGCAGCAGCCGCCGGCGGATCCGCCGCGGTCAGCGCCGGTGGCATGGCGGCCGGCGCAGTCGCCATCAAGGCCGCCGCAGTCGTCGCGGTCGCGGTCGTCGCGGTCGGCACGACCACCAACGTCTTCCATGCCACCCACCGCAATCACACAGCGACCCCCGTCGCGCCCCTGACGTCGGGCGCCTCCATCGCGCCTGCGTCGCAGCTGATCGACCAGCGCGCCAGGACCACCACCCTTGACTCGCTGGCCGCCCGGCGCGCCTATCGCCCGCTCGTCCGCCACCTCCCGCGCAGTGTCGGGAGCGCGGCCCGCTGGGCGAGCCTCCCGGTCGCCGCTACGACCATCGTGACGCCAGCTGCACCCACCGTCACCCCGACCGCCGACACGACGCCGCCCATCACCTCGGCGCCCACCGTCACGCCGATCTCGACGACCCCCACCCCGCCGGCGGTCGCACCGCCTCCGAGCACGGCCACTCCGACGACCCAGGAGATCACGACGACGACCGTCTTCCCGGGCTCGGGCACCGGCACCACGGGTACAAGCGGTGCAACCGGTACAACGGGCGCTACCGGCGCGGCAGGCTCAGGCTCGACCGGCGCCACCGGATCGACGACATCGACCGGCTCGACCGGATCGGTCTCGACCAGCTCGACCTACCCGAGCGGCGGCTCATCGTCGTCCTCGACCTCGACCTACCCGCAGGCCGGTGGCTCGGCCTCGCCCGGACAGGGCGGACCGAGCACCACCAACGGCACGTCGACGCAGACCAACCCGGCCGGCTGAACCAGCGCGCCGCTCAGGCGGTGTGGCTTTCGCCCGGCAGCAGCACGACGACCTTGCTCGAGGTCGATCCCTCGACCTCTGACTTGAACGCCTGCGCGTCGGTCTCAACGAGCGGGAAGGTGTCGTAGTGGCAGGGGATCACCTCTTTGGCCCCGATCATCCGCGCCGCCTCGACCGCGTCATGGCGGTCCATCGTGAAGTGACCGCCGATCGGCACGATCGCCACGTCGATGTCGTGACGGCGTCCGATCAGCTCGAGGTCGCTGAACAGCCCGGTGTCGCCCAGGTGGTACACGACGGTCCCGCCGAGCGTGACGATCACGCCGGCCGGCACGTTGGCCGTGCCCTTCGGGGTCGTCGAGGTGTGCCAGGCCGGCACGAGCTTGACCGAGCCCCAGTCGAAGTTGACGGTGCCGCCGATGTTTGGGTTGTGGACCTTCTCGACACCGTCCTCGGAGAGCTCGGCGGCGATCTCGACGATCGCGACGACGTCCGCGCCAGTGCGCTTGGCGATCGGCAGCGCGTCACCGAAGTGATCGCCGTGGCCGTGCGTGATCACGATCGCGTCGGCCTCGAGCTCATCGGCGCTCGTCGCGGCCTTGGGGTTGCCCGTCAGCCAGGGGTCGATCAGGACGGTGACGCCGTCGTTCTTGAGCTCGAAGCTCGCGTGGCCGAGAAAGCGGATCTCCATCGGTGTCAGGTCTCCTCTGTCGTGTTCGGTTCGGTTTCGGCAAGCTCACCGGCGAGCTCGAAGCCCACGGCCACGCCGACGAGCATCCCGACGCGGGTCTGCTCATCGACCAGCGCGCGCACCGCCGCGAGCCGCTCGTGCGGGTCAGGCTCAGCACTCGCGCGCGTCAAGAGCTCCTCGTGCTCGGCGCCATACCAGCCGCCGTCGCTGAGCGCTGAGTCCAGCACGCCGGCGAGGCTCGGCGCCGCGTGGGTGACGATCGCCGTCGCGTGGTCGAAGCGCTCGGCCGCCGCCAGCCGCGCAACCGCGGCGTCTACCTGCGCAGCGGTGTAGGTGCGCGTCGGGCGGGGCATCGCCCCCATCATATGACCGCCGGCTAGGCGCGCCGGCGGCTGAGCGCGAGGCCGCCGAAGTAGCCGCTGACGATGCCGACGCCCGCCGCCACTGGGCTTGCCTCGGGACGCGCGAGCGGCATCGCGAGGAGCGCCAGCGCGATCACGCCGGCGCCGAGCAGATCGCCCTCGTAGTCGCGCCCCGCCCGGCGGGCGAGCAGGTCCGGCACGGCCCACGCGCAGAGCAGCGCGAGCGCTCCGCCGCCCGATCCGGCGATCACCATCGTGTCGCTGTTCTGGACGAGCGCGCCGACGAGCGTTCCGCCGACCCCGCCGACAAGGAACAGGATCGCCACCGGCAGCGGGCCGTGGCGGCGCTCGAGCAGCCAGCCGAAGATCGCGACCCCCAACAGCGTTGCGAACTGGTAGACGCCAGACCCCGTCAGGTTCGCTCCGCTCCCCGCGTAGAAGTAGGTGAACGGCGCGGTCAGCAGGTGGGTCCACTGCGAGGCGACGTGGAAGCGCCCGAGGATCACCCACTGGCTCGCCGAAAGCCAGGCGGCGCGCGTCGCGACCCAGACAATCGCGGTCGCGATGATGATCGCCCCCGTCGCATACGGCCGCGAGTCGGGGCGGATCCCGGGGATCTCACCGGGGCGAAGCCGCCCGAGAGACGGCGACGGCACCCGCCGCGTGCGCCGCGAGGGCTGGAGCGCCTTGTCGAGCTTCGGGGCGCGTTTTTGCAGCCGCGTCCCGCAGTATGGGCACTCGGTGACGTAGGGGCTGACCTCGGCGCTGCAGTCGGGGTTCTTGCAGACTACAAACAGATCGGGCCGCGGCATCTCCGCCTGATTCTAGGACCGCAAGCCGCTCGACCCAACCACCAGCTTTTCGCCACGCGCTACCCTCAGGCCATGGCGGTGTGGCGGAAGAACCTGCGTCAGATCGAGCGCGCCTTCATCGAGGAGGCCGCGCTCGATCGCGACCGCCGCGAGCTCCTGCGCCTGAACGCCGAGCGCCGCGCCGCCAAGCGACGCGCCGAGCGCACGATCCGCCAGGGCCGCGCCCGCTTCTTTGTACTTTCGCTGACACTCATCGCGACGGCGGTCGTCGTCTCCGTCGTGATGTTCCGAGCGCTCTACCTGATCCTCGAGTAGCGCTAGGTGCCGCGAGGCTCCTCGGCCGGGTCGAGCGCCTCCTCGGTGCCCGCCAGCCCCTCCTCCTCGCGCTCGCGCTGAATCGCGACGTAGACCTCGCGCCGGTACACAGGGACGCTCCGTGGAGCCTGTATTCCGATCCTGACCTTGTCCCCCATCACTGAAAGAACCGAGATCTCGATGTCATCGCCGATCATGATGCTCTGGTTCGACTTACGCGTCAGGACCAGCATTTGGTTCCCTCTCTCGCCGCCGCAGGTTGGGCATTATCTACGTGCGCGAAGCGCAATTGCAAGAGCCCCAAGCGGTGCGAAACCGACTTTGCGTTAGTCTCCTGCCGCGCATGCCTCGTAAATCGCTCCGCCCCTATCTCAACCAGATTCGCACGTGGACCAGACAGGGCCGAACAGACGCCTGGGTGGCGCATCAGCTCGAGGTCACCGTCCAGCAGATCGCGACCTTCAAGCGCGAGGCGGGGCTACTCGACGACGACGCGGACGCCGCCGCGGCGCCCGGCGTGATCGACGACGAGATCGACCTCAGGGCCGAGGACGACGCCCGCATCGCGGCCGAGCTCGAGGCCGCCGAGCAGGCCCGTCGCGAAGCTGAGGAGGCGGAAGCCGCCGAGGTAGCGCGCCGCGCCGCCGAGGCCGAGGCCGAGGAGGAGCAGGAGGACGCGGCGCCCAAGCGGCGCACGCGCCGCGGGATCCGTTCGCGCCGCGGCAAGGCCTCAGAGGGCCCGCTCGAGGGCACCTTCGATCATGGGGAAGAGGGTTATGGGCTATGGCTTGACCCGGCCGTCGCCGATGACCCGATCTACGCCGAGCACTGGGCCGGCCACCGGCCAGTCGCGGTCACGATCGAAGAAGACCAGATCGTCATCCGCCGCAGCGAGTAGCGCGCTAGCGGCGAAGCGGCCAGTCGGTCGCCTCGCGCAGGTAGCGCGCGAACGCGGCGTCGGCGACCCACTGCTCCCAGGCAACCGGCTCGGCGGGCGCCGCCGCGATCGCGACCTGCATCGTCCAGCGCTGCGAGCCGTCGTAGAGCACGGCGAGCTCCTCTGAGGCGAAGGCGCCGCCGAGGCGGTGGCGAAGCTCCGCGACGAGCCGCTCGACGACGCGCTCGAAGCTCCGCCTGGCGTCGGGCTCCACCTCGCGCATGCGCCGCTCGCCGTCCTGCCACTGCGGCAGCGTGTACTCGATCACTCAGGCCGCCCCGCGGCGGTGGCGCCGTTAGGGCTAGTTCGGCGGGAGGCCGTAGATGACGTAGCCGTGCTCGCCGTGCTTGAGCAGCCCGAGGCTACGAGCCTCGAGCGTCGGGGCCATCGGCGAGCTGAGCGCGCGCTGCTCGCGCTGCAGCTGCGCGTAGCGGATCTGAAGCGCGTTGAGCTGGGCGCGGCGCTGCGAGGACAGATTGAAGTCTGAGATGAGCGAGCGGATCGGGCTGATCGCCAGGTAGAGCAGCACGACGAGCGTGAACAGCAGCGCCATGCGGCTGACGCGGTCCCAGCGGATCTTTGCGGGCGCAGGCGAGCTTCGGCGACGCAGCGTGCCTGGCGCGGCGGGCGCGTTGCCGGCGAGGCCGCGCTGGCGGCGCGCGGCGGCCGTCTGGGGAGCGCTCGACGTCGGCGTGAAGGCGGCCACTGGGGTCGCATTCGCCCCGCCCGCCCCGCCTCCTGCATCATCGGCGAAAGACTGAGCGGCCTGGGAAGACGGCCGCAGATCCAAGCTGCTCCTCGATTCGAAGGAGCTGGTTGTACTTGGCGACCCGCTCGCTTCGCGACGGGGCGCCGGTCTTGATCTGCCCCGCGCCGGTCGCGACGGCGAGATCGGCGATCGTCACATCCTCCGTCTCGCCCGAGCGGTGCGACATCACCGTGCCGTAGCCGGCCGCTCGCGCCATCGCAATCGTGGCGAGCGTCTCGCTCAGCGTTCCGATCTGGTTGAGCTTGATCAGGATTGAGTTGGCGACGCCAGCCTCGATGCCGCGCTCAAGGCGCTTGGTATTCGTCACGAACAGATCGTCGCCGACGAGCGCGACTTCTGAGCCGAGGCGCTTGGTGAGAGTCCCCCATCCCGCCCAGTCCTCCTCGTCCATGCCGTCCTCGATCGAGACGATCGGGTACTGACCGGCGAGCTTGGCCCAGTAGTCGGTCAGCGCGCCCGAGTCGAGCGAGCGGCCCTCGCTTGCGAGCACGTAGACCTCGCCTTCGTGGATCTCACTCGTCGCCGGGTCAAGCGCGATCGCAATGTCCTCGCCCGGGCGGTATCCGGCGGCCTCGATCGCCTCGATCAAGAGCTCGAGCGCCGCCTCGTTCGATTCGAGGTCCGGCGCGAAGCCGCCCTCGTCGCCGACGCCGGTCGCAAGGCGGCGGGCATGCAGCGTGCTCTTCAGCTTGTGGAAGACCTCGGTCCCGTAGCGCATGCACTCGCTGAAGGTGGGCGCGCCACAGGGGACGATCATGAACTCCTGGAAATCGACCGAGTTGTCGGCGTGCGCGCCGCCGTTCAGCACGTTCATCATCGGCACAGGCAGCGTCGCCGCGCCCTCGCCGCCGAGGTGGCGCCACAGCGGCAGCCCGCGCTCCGCGGCGCTCGCGTGCGCTGCGGCAAGCGATACGCCGAGCACGGCGTTGGCGCCGAGGCGCGACTTGTTCTCGGCCCCGTCGAGTGCGATCAGCGCCTCATCGAGCGCCGCCTGGTCTGAGGCGTCGCGCCCGGCCAGCTCGCGAGCGATCTCGCCGTTGACGTTCTCGACCGCCCGCAAGACCCCCTTGCCGCCGTAGGCGGAGCCGCCATCGCGAAGCTCCGTCGCTTCGAACTCGCCCGTCGAAGCACCCGACGGGACGGCGGCGCGCCCGCGCGCTCCGCCCGCAAGCGCGACGTCGACCTCGACGGTCGGGTTGCCGCGGCTGTCGAAGATCTGCCGCGCGTGGATCGCCTCGATCGCGCTCACTCCTCCCCCTCCCCCGCCTCGGCGTGCGCACGAAAGCGCGCCGTCGCCTGTCGCAGCGCGATCTCGGGGTCGACCTGCAGGCTCCGCGCGCAGCGCACGGCGAGGAAGAGTAGCTCCCCGAGCTCGTCGAATCGCTCCTCGCGCCCCGCGGCGTCCTCGAGCTGCGAGACGGCGTCGCGCAGTTGCTCGATCGGCGCCGGCCCCGCGTCGCTTGACGCGCGGCGCTGCGCCTTTGCGGCCAGCGACAGCGACGGCAGGTTCTCCGGCAGATCGCCGAACAGCCCCGCCGCGCCGCGCCCCTCGCGCGTGCGCTTGATCTCATCCCAATTGCGAACGACGTCGTCGGCGCCCTCGACGTCGGTGTCGGCGAAGACGTGGGGGTGGCGGCGGATCAGCTTCTCGGCGCAGTGGTCGGCCACTGCGGCGAGGTCGCCGGCGCCGCGCTCCTCGAGCAGCAGCGCGAGGAAGTGGACCTGGAAGAGGACGTCGCCGAGCTCATCGAGGAGCTTTGCGTCATCGCCCGAATGGGCCGCGTCGGCGAGCTCGTAGGCCTCCGAGACGGTGTGCGGGACGATCGAGCGCTCGTCCTGCTCGCGGTCCCACGGGCACTCGCGGCGCAGGCGGCGCGTCAGCTCATCAAGCCGCTCGGTCGCGCGCGAGCCGTCCGCGGCGCTCACTGCGGTTGCTAGCCGCTGCCGACGACGGTGGAGCCGGTCGGCGCCGTGGCCGTGCTCGTCGTCTTCGGTGCGTTCGGGCACGAGGGCGCAAGCGCGTACACGCCGGAGCGGCAGGTGGTCTGCTTCTTCCAGTACACGTTGAAGGTGTTGTTGAGCTTCGTGCTCGCCGCCCCCTCCTGCGTCGCGGCGATCGTCGCCTTGATCGTCTTGCGAGCCTGCGCGAGGGTCTGCGTGA
>DATGHN010000309.1:0-5467 GCA_035308005.1 Solirubrobacteraceae bacterium | reverse complement strand
GGGCGAGTCGATCCGCGTCTTCCCGCTGTCGAACTGGACCGAGCTCGACGTGTGGCAGTACATCTACATGGAGCAGATCCCGATCGTGCCGCTCTATCTGGCGCGCGAGCGCCCCGTCGTCGAGCGCGAAGGGACGCTGATCATGGTCGACGACGACCGCCTGCCGCTCGACGACGGCGAGACGCCGCAGATGCGCACGGTCCGCTTCCGCACGCTCGGGTGCTACCCGCTGAGCGGCGCAATCGAGAGCGACGCCGCGACGCTGCCGGCGATCATCCGCGAGATGTTCCTGGCGCGGACATCGGAGCGCCAGGGTCGCCTGATCGACCACGACCAGAGCGGCTCGATGGAGCGCAAGAAGCAGGAGGGCTACTTCTAGTGGCCACCGAGTCCGCGTCGAGCCTGCAGGAGATCGAGGCCTACCTCGCGGCGCAGCGCGACAAGCGCCTGCTGCGCTTCATCACCTGCGGCAGCGTCGATGACGGCAAGAGCACGCTGATCGGGCGGCTGCTCTATGAGTCAAAGCTCGTCTTCGACGACCACCTCGCCGCGCTCGAACGCGACTCGGCGCGCTTTGGCACGCAGCAGGGCGACCTCGATTTCGCCCTCCTTCTCGACGGGCTGATCGCCGAGCGCGAGCAGGGCATCACGATCGACGTCGCCTACCGCTTCTTCGCCAGCGAGGAGCGCAAGTACATCGTCGCCGACACCCCCGGCCACGAGCAGTACACGCGCAACATGGTCACCGGCGCGTCGACCGCCGACGCCGCGGTGGTGCTGGTCGACGCCCGCAGCGGGGTGCTCGCGCAGACCCGCCGGCACGCCTACCTGCTGTCGCTGATCGGCGTCCCGCACGTCGCCGTCGCCGTCAACAAGATGGACCTCGTCGACTACGCTCAGGAGCGCTTCCACTCGATCGAGGCCGACTGTCTCGCGCTCGCGGCGACGATCGGCATCGAGAACGTCACCGTAATCCCCCTCTCAGCGCTCCGCGGCGACAACATCCTGGAGCCAAGCGAGGCGATGGCCTGGTACGAGGGGCCGACGCTGATGCAATACCTCGAGACCGTCCCACTCGATGAGGACCGCCTCGCCGGGCGGCCGTTTCGGATGCCCGTGCAGTGGATCAACCGCCCGGACCTCGACTTCCGCGGCGTCGCCGGCACCGTCGCCGCCGGCACGATCAGCACCGGCGACCGTGTCCTCGTCCAACCGTCGGGTCGCGAGAGCGCCGTCGAGCGGATCGTCACTTTCGACGGCGACCTCGAGCAGGCGGTCACCGGCCAGTCGGTGACGTTGACCCTCGTCGACGACCTCGACGTCTCGCGCGGCGACGTGCTCTCCGCCCTCGGCGCCCCCGCCGAGGTCGCGGACCAGTACGACGCCACGATCGTCTGGATGAGCGAGGCGCCGCTGATCGCCGAGCGCCGCTACCTCTTCAAGATCGGCACCCGCACCGTCGCCGGCACCGTGACGCGGATCAAGTTCGCGCTCAACGTCAACACGCTCGAGCACGTCGCGGCGACGACTCTCGACCTCAACGGGATCGGCAGCTGCAACGTCGCCTTCGAGGAGCCGATTCCCTTCGACCGCTACAGCGAGAACCGCGACACCGGCGGTTTCATCATCATCGACCGCCTGACCAACGCGACGGTCGGCGCGGGAATGCTCCAGTACGCGCTGCGCCGCGCGCACAACATCCACCACCAGCACCTCGACGTCGACAAGCTCGCGCGGGCCGCAGCGATCGGGCAGAAGCCCTGCGCGATCTGGTTCACCGGCCTTTCCGGTGCCGGCAAGTCGACCATCGCCAACCTCCTCGAGCTGCGCCTGCACCGCCTCGGATGCAAGACCTACCTGCTCGACGGCGACAACATCCGCGAGGGCCTCAACCGCGACCTCGGCTTCACCGAGACCGACCGAGTCGAGAACGTGCGCCGGATCGCGGAGGTCGCGCGGCTGATGGTCGATGCCGGTCTGATCGTCCTCGTCTCGCTGATCTCGCCGTTTCGCAGCGAGCGCGAGTTCGCGCGCGGCCTGTTCGAGCCCGGCGAGTTCGCCGAGATCTACGTCAACGCTCCGCTGCAGGTCGCCGAAAGCCGCGACCCGAAGGGCCTCTACGGCAAGGCTCGCCGCGGCGAGCTCAAGGGCTTCACCGGCATCGACTCACCTTATGAGGCGCCGCTCGAGGCCGAGATCGAGGTCGATACCTCGAGCTGCGACGTCGAGGCGGCCGTCGACACCGTGCTGGCGCGGCTGCGCGAGCTCGAGCTGCTGATCTGAGACGCGCGTGAGCTCACCCCCGCCCCTCGCAACGCTGCTGCGCGAGCGGATCGCGATCGACGAGGCGGGCCTCGGCAACATGTGGCCGGTCTTCTACGACTCTGACGTCTTCGCGCGCGTCATCGACGGCTTGGCGGCGCCGTTCGAGGAGCGCGTCGACAAGATCGTCGGCATCGAGTCGCGCGGCTTCGTGCTCGGCGCGGCGGTCGCTGCGCGCCTGCGCGTCGGCTTCGTCGCGATCCGCAAGGCCGAGGGCCTCTACCCCGGCGAGACCTTCGAGGCCTTCACCGCGTCCGACTACCGCGGCCGCCGTCACACTTTCAGGCTGCAGCGCGCCGCCGTCGGAGCGGGCGAGCGGATCGGGCTCGTCGATGACTGGTTCGAGACCGGAAGCCAGGGCCGCATCGCGCGCTCCCTGATCGAGCAGGCAGGCGCCGACTACGCCGGCGCGAGCATCATCGTCGACCAGCTCTCAGATGAGATGCGCCGCGAGCTCGACCCGTGTCATGCGCTCGTCAGCGCAAGCGAGCTCGCCTTCCCCCAGCCGCGCCCGGCGTCCGTCTAGGGCACGCGCACGTCGCGCACGGCCTGGGCCTCGCGGAGCTCCTCCGGAGTCAGCATCGACTCCCGCACCGGCGTCACGATCGACCAGTGACGCCCGACCGGGCAGCGCTGGAAGCGCCACAGCCCGAGCCGCGCCGCCTTCACCGACGCGAGCGGGATCCACAGCGTCGTGAACAGATGACCGCTTCGGCAACGCACGACGACGTTGCCGCCGAGCCGGTATCCGCGGCGGCGAAGGCCGACGGTCTCAACGAGAAACGCCCCGACGCCGATCGACAGCGCGACCAGCCGGCGGCGCTTGCCGCGCTGCGGCCTCTTGCCGTCGGCTTCTCGCCTCGCCTTGATCGAAGAGAGGGCGCGCACTGCGCCGTCAAAGATACTGCGACTGAGCGCCTCGATCGTCGTGAAGCGCGGACTCGGCGCCCGTCGGAGCCCCCGCCTAGCCCTCGACGATGGGCCGCAGCTCGATCACGCCGTAGCGCGCGATCGGATGCTTGGCCGAGACCTCGACCGCCTCGTCGAGATCGACGCAGTCGAGCAGGTTGAATCCCGACGCCGGTGCGACGAGCTCGACACGCGGACCGCAGTCGACCTCGGGCCGGCCGTCGCGAACGCGGACGCTCGTCGTCGCCTCGACAGGCGCGAGGACGTCGCCCTGAAGGCGCACTCCTCGCCCCTCCATCTCGGATACCCACGCCTCGACCTGCGAACCGATCGTCGCCCGGTCCTCGGGGCTGAACGCAATCGAGGAATCGCGACACACCAGCATCAGGAACCTCATCAGATCGTCTCCAGGGTTCGGTTGGGCACGTAAACCGTACGACGGCCGGAGCGCGTGAATCTCATCGTCCCGCGCGCCCGCGCGCGCCGAAGGCGAACCTCGCCTCAGCCCCACCAGCTCTCGCCCTGCGCGGCGGGCGCGGGCGATGACGCCACCGCGGCGGCGGCGACTGGCTCGGAGAGATCGAGCAGCGCTCCGGGCTCCTTGCGCGCGCGCAGGTCGGCGTAGATGGCGACCGTGGTCGCCGTCAGGATCGGCGTCAGCAGCACCTCGAGGACGAGTTGCGCGACGCCCCGCGTGAGGGTCAGGTTGGCGACGGTGCCGTTGACATGAATCGCCGCACCGATGATCAGGTAGCCGCCGACGCACAGCCCGATGGAGGGGAGGAACGCCGCCAACGTCGCCCACCAGCGTCCGCTGACAAGCTCGCGCGACCGACTCAGCGCCTTGCCGCCGCGAACGTCCTCGATCGCGAGGACCGGCAGCGCCACGGCGAACGCGACGAGGACGTAGATGCCGGGGGCCACCAGCAGGACCGAGCCGGCGGCGATGCAGATGCCGTAGAGAACCGAGACCCAGAACAGCGACCCGTAGCGAGCGATTCCAAAATGCGTGGCAGCCGATGCGCTCTCAGACTCTCCGGCCGCGGCCGAGGCGAAGATCCGCAGCGCGACGCCGGTTGCGAAGACGCTGACGAGGACGATCAGGATGATCACGACCACCTCGGTGCGGACGATGCCGGCCGTCGATGCTCCGTTGACGACGATCGTGTTGTTGATGACGAACGAGCCCGACGGCACCGCCGAGTCGATCATCAACACGCCGAGCAGCTGCACGGCGCCAAACGCAGGCACGAGGACGGTCCACAGCTTCGTCGCGTTCTGCGCCCACAGCGCAAACCCGCGACCAGCGACGCCCATCGGCGTTCGTACCTCGCTGAAAGAGCTCTCTGACAACGCGCGCCTCAAGGGAAGAGATCGGCCGCGCGGCTCCTCGCCTTGAGGGCCTGAAACGCCGGCGCTCAGCGCTGGCGCGGCGTTCCGGGGCGCACGCCGAGCGACGCGCGAGCATCGGCGGCCCGCACGATCGCCGTCGTCGCGCCCGTGTAGCGCACTATCTCGGCGCTCATCGAGCGCCGCACGCGCTCGAGCTCGAGCTCCATCTCGGCCCGCGCCTCCTCTGCTGCCGCGGCCGTCGCCGCAAGCCGCGCGTGAAGCTCCTCGAGCTCGGACTCGAGCGCCAGCACGCGCTCGACGCCGGCCAGGTTCAGGCCGAGCTCGGCCGTCATCTGCTGGATCCGCCGCAACCGTTCGACGTCGGCCTGGGAATAAAGGCGCGTCCCCTTCGGCGAGCGGCTCGGCTCGATCAGCCCGCGCGCCTCGTACATGCGAAGCGTCTGGGGGTGCATTTCGGCGAGCTCCGCGGCGACCGAGATCATGAACACGCCGCGGTCGAGTGCGACCTCGATCCGCGTGCGCCGCATGACAGGTCCGCTCTCGCCCGCCCCGCCGCTGCCGTCGTCCGCTGGAGTCGCCCGCTCGCTCATTTCGCCGCGGCTTCGCCTTCGAACAGCCGCGCCCGCGGGTTGCCGTTGATCGTCTTGGCGAGCGCGTCGACGGCCTTCGACTGGGCGTCGGTGAGCTTGTCGGGAAGGTCGATCACGAAGCGGTAGTGAAGATCGGTTCGGCCCTTGCCGCCGGGCCGCGGCGGGCCCTCGCCGCGCAGGCGCTGGACCGTGCCGTGCTTGGTGCCGCGAGGAACCCGCAGCCGCTTGGAGCCGTTCAGGGTCGGAACCTCGACGACCGCGCCCTGGATGGCCTCGGGGATCGTCAGCGGCAC
>DATGHN010000308.1:0-3057 GCA_035308005.1 Solirubrobacteraceae bacterium | reverse complement strand
AAGCAACCTCGAAGACCACAGGCGTGGCGAACTGGACCGCAAGGTGCACTGGCGGCAGCTCGCCTCGGCGATCGACGCCCCGCGATCCCGGCGAAACACGGCCACGTGTCAGTAGCCGAGCTCAAGGAGCTTGAAGAGGTCAGGGGTCTGGTCACCCGTGGCCAGCAAGCGGGAGTGCTCACATACGCCGACATCCAGACCGCCACGGCCGAGCTCGGTTTCGACGAAAGCGACGTCGAGGAGCTGCACGGCTTCCTGGAGCGCTCCGAGATCGAGCTGGTCGAGGAAATCGACCCGGCTACGGCTGCCGGAACCGAGGTGGAGCGTGCACCCGATCGCCGCGGACGCCGCAAGGCGCGCACGGCGCTCGACCTCAAGCCGGACATGACGACCGACTCGCTGCAGCTGTTCCTCAAGGACATCGGCAAGGTTCGCCTGCTGACCGCCCAGGAGGAGGTCGATCTCGCCAAGCGCATCGAGCGCGGCGACCTCGACGCCAAGCAGAAGATGGTCGAGTCCAACCTCCGGCTCGTCGTCTCGATCGCCAAGAACTACCGCAACCAGGGCCTCCCGTTCCTCGACCTGATCCAGGAGGGGACGCTCGGGCTGGTCCGCGCCGCCGAGAAGTTCGACTACCGCAAGGGCTTCAAGTTCTCGACGTACGCGACCTGGTGGATTCGCCAGGCGATCGCCCGTGCGCTCGCCGACAAGGCGCGCACGATCCGCATCCCCGTCCACGTCGTCGAAAAGCTCAACAAGATCGGCCGCGCCGAGCGCAAGCTCGTCACCGAGCTGGGCCGCGAGCCGACCCCCGATGAGATCGCCGCCGTCACCGGCATCGATCCCGAGGAGGTCGACTCGATCAAGCGCTCCGCCCAGGCGCCGGTTTCCCTGGAGAAGCCGGTCGGCGACGAGGAGGAGTCGGAGTTCGGCCAGTTCATCGCCGACGAGCGCGCCGAGTCGCCGTACGAGCGCGCCGCCGAGATCCTCACCAAGGAGGCGCTGCGCGAGGCGCTCGAGAACCTGTCCTACCGCGAGCGCCGCGTGCTGGAGCTCCGCTACGGACTGGGCGGCGAGCATCCGCGCACGCTCGATGAGGTCGGCCGCACCTTCAACGTCACGCGCGAGCGGATCCGCCAGATCGAGAACCAGTCGCTGAAGAAGCTGCAGAGCCTCGCCGAGGCGCAGAAGCTTCGCGACGTCGCCTAGATCGCCGGCGGCCCCTCTCTCAATATCGCGTCGGCCCCGCGCCGGCGCGCCAGCCCCACCCCCAAAGACCCCCTAAAGCCAGCAGCGGCGGGGGTCGATAGGGGTTTGAAGGCTTGCCGAGAAGTCCAGAGCTGAGCCGCGGGGTCAACTTCCGCGCCAACGGAGCCGATCGTTGACAAGGTCAGTGATAGATATCGATCAGGCCCTCTGCGCGCTCGTCGCTTGCGACGGCTCCGACCTGCACCTGAAAGTCGGCTCCGTTCCGCTCGCGCGCGTCGACGGCGACCTCTCGCCGCTGTCTGAGGACACCTGGCCGGTGCTCGAGCCGGCCGACACCGAGCAGGCGCTTCATCAGCTGCTCGGCAACAGCGTGCGGATGGCGGAGTTCGACGTCGAGAACGAGATCGACCTCTCCCACGACATCCCCGGCGTGGCGCGCTTCCGGATCAACGCCTTCCGCCAGCGCGGCGCGGTGTCGCTCGTGGCGCGCGCGATCCCGCACCGGATCCGCACGACCGAGGAGCTCGCGCTCCCCGCCGTGATCGCGAGCCTCGCCGATGAGACCCGCGGGATCATCCTCGTCACCGGCACGACCGGCTCCGGTAAGTCGACGACGCTGGCGGCGATGATCAACCACATCAACGTCACGCGGGCCTGCCACATCGTCACGATCGAGGACCCGATCGAGTTCCTCCACCGCGACATCAACTCGGTGATCAGCCAGCGCGAGGTGGGTTCGGACACGGCGTCGTTCAAGCGCGCGCTGCGGCGCGTGCTGCGCCAGGACCCCGACGTGATCCTGGTCGGTGAGATGCGCGACGAGGAGACGGTCGCGACGGCGATCTCGGCGGCCGAGACCGGACACCTCGTGCTCTCGACGATCCACACGATCGACGCCGCGGAGTCAGTCAACCGGATGCTCGACTTCTTCCCGCCCCACCAGCACCAGCAGGTGCGCGCGATGCTCGCCGGGACGCTCAAGGGCGTCATCTCCCAGCGCTTGGTGCCCGCCGCGGTCGGCGGTCGCGTCGCGGTCTGCGAGGTGCTCAAGATGACCGGTCGCGCGCGGGACATGATCCTCGACCCCGAGCAGACCGGAAGCCTCGGCCAGGTCATCTTCGACGGCGGCTACTACGGGATGCAGACCTTCGACCAGGCGCTCTACGCGCACGTGACTGAGGGCCGCGTCTCGGTCGAGGACGCGCTGGTCGCGGCGACCAGCCCGCACGACTTCAAGCTCCTGCTCGAGGCCGAGGGCCGGCGCGGGACGACGATGGACGACGTGCCCGGCGCGCGCTCGGCGGGCGACGATCCGCCGCCGCCCGCTTCGAGCGGGCCGCTGTCGCTCGTGATCTAACGCATCAACTCGCGCTTCAGTTGGTAAAGTTATGGGGCGATGCCGTCCGACGACACCTGTCCCGTCTGTCACACCACCGAGCTCGTCGGCGGAAAGTGGACCCTCCTTCTGGTCCGTGACCTCGCGGAGGGCAACAGCCGCTTCTGCGAGCTCGAGCGCTCGCTCGCCGGGATCAGCCCGCGCACCCTCTCGCTGCGCCTGCGCGCGCTCGAGGAGGACGGGATCGTCGAGCGCCACACCTACCCCGAAGTACCGCCGCGGGTCGAGTACTCGCTGACCCAGAAGGGTCGCGACCTGCTGCCGATCATCGACTGCATGCGCGACTACGGCCGCCGCTGGCTGTGCAGCGAGATCTCGCAAGCGCCCCGCCTGCTCGCCGCAGAGCCGGTCGCGGCTTAGCGCGCGTCTAGCTGCAACAGTCGCTGCGGGTTGCAGGATTCGGCGCGGCGGCGGGCGAAACGCGCCCCATGCCCTCGCGCACGCTTCACGCC
>DATGHN010000307.1:0-2563 GCA_035308005.1 Solirubrobacteraceae bacterium | reverse complement strand
TGCCGGGCCCGAGCTTTTCGCGGACCGACTCGACGATCCCGCTGACCCACTCCTCGATCGCGGGCGGCTCCTGCTCGTCGGTGTAGGCGACCGCGAGGCCGCCACCGACATTGTAGACCGGGAAGTCGCCGAGCTCGGCGATCGCCGCGATCGCCGCGCGGAAGGGCTCGATCGAGAAGAGCTGCGATCCGAGGTGCATGTGCAGGCCGCGCAGATCGAGCGAGGAGACCTCGCCGATGCGCTCGATCAGCGCCGGCGCATCCGGGAGGCCGACGCCGAACTTCGAGTCCGCCTGGCCGGTCGAGATCTTCTCGTGCGTGTCGCCGCTCACGCCCGGCGTCACGCGCAGCAGGACCGGCTGTGGCGGTCCTGAACGGTCAGCGCAGAGGCGCTCGAGGCGATCGACGTCGTCGCTCGAGTCGATCACGATCTGCCCGATGCGGGCATCGAGCGCCGCCACAAGCTCGGAGTCGTCGCGCGCGTTGCCGTGCATCACGAGGACGGCGGGGTCGAAGCCCGCGCGCCGCGCGAGATGCAGCTCGCCCGCCGAGGCCACGTCGCAGCCGAGGCCCTCCTGCTCGAAGACGCTCATCACAGCTGTGGCCGGAAACGCCTTCGATGCAAACACCACCAAGAAATCGGGATGGCCGCTCGCGCGGAAGGCGTCGACGAAGGAGCGAGCACGTGCCCGCAGGTCCTCCTCGGCAACGACGTAGGCCGGGGTGCCGAAACGCTCGGCGAGCTCGATCGCGTCGCAGCCGCCGAGGAGAAGGCGACCGCGCTCGTCGAGGCGGCTGCCGATCGGGAAGACGTGGGAGAGGGTCTGGAGCGCGCTCATCGGGGGGAGCGATTATCGCGGTCGCAGGCGGCCCCCGTCGGCCGGCCGAGGCGGCCTGCGCGACCACCGCGTCTGCGACAATCAGGGCATGGTCGCGAGCCGCAGCAAGTTCGGCAGGGACACGGGACTGCAGGCCCGCATGGGACTCACGATGTTCCTCCTCGGCCTGCTCTACGTGGCGCTGATCGGCGCGCTGATCGCCGCGAGCGCTAGCGCGGTCACGATCGTCGTGATCGCCGTCGCGCTGTTCGGCTTCCAGGTCATCGGCTCGGACAAGCTCGCGCTCGCGACACTCGGCGCGCATGAGGTCTCGGCGTCGGAGGAGCCGCAGCTGCACGCGATCATCGAGCGCCTATGCATTCAGGCCGACCTGCCCAAGCCGCGCGTCGCGGTGATCGAGGCGCAGATGCCCAACGCCTGTGCGCTCGGGCGCTCGCAGAAGGCGGCGACCGTCTGTGCGACGCGGGGTCTTTTGAACATGATGGAGCCGGCCGAGCTCGAGGGCGTGATGGGTCACGAGCTGACGCACGTCATCCACCGCGACGTGATGGTGATGACGATCGCGAGCTTCTTCGCGACGATCGCGGCGCTGATCATCCGCTTCGCCTTCTTCTTCGGCGGCGGCTTCGGCGGCGGCAACCGCAACGAGGCCGAGCAGATCGAGATCGTGATCCTCGTCTCGATGCTGGTCTACGCGATCTCGTTCCTGTTGCTGCGGGCGCTCTCGCGTTACCGCGAGTTCGCGGCTGACCGCGGCTCGGCGATCCTGACCGGCCGTCCGAGCGCCCTGGCCTCGGCACTGATCAAGATCAGCGGCACGATCGAGTCGGGGCGGATCCCGCGCAACGACCTGCGCACGGCCGAGGGGATGAGCGCTTTCTTCATCGTTCCCGCACGCGCGAAGCACTCGCTGATGAACCTCTTCGCGGATCACCCGCCGCTCGACCAGAGGCTCGCCGCGCTGCAGAAGATCGAAGCGCAGCTGCAGTCAAGCGGCCGCTGACGGTGGACCACTAGGTGGGACTGCGCGAGATCTTCGGGCGTAGCTCGGTCAAGGCGCCCGCCCAGCGTGACCGTCTGTTCGCGCTGGCGACGGCCTATGTGACGCTCGAAGCGTCCTACGACGTGACCTGCGGCGGTGTCGGCGGGATCGTCGTGCAGGCGCTCGCGACGAGCGACTTCCAGTCGGTGCTGAAGGACACCGAGGACGTCGTCAAGGCCACCGCGGGCGAGCTGAGCGCGAAGGTCGAGAGCAGCGACGACGAGTTCGGCTTCCACTGGATCGTCGTCCGCGACCCCGGCGTCGAGGACCTCGTCGCGACGATCAACGCGGTGTCCAGCTCGATCGAGGACGGCGGCTACGGCGAGCGCCTGCTGTGCGCGGTGTTCGCCTTCAAGGACGCAAAAGGCACGCCGATCAACTTCATCTACAACTTCAAGCGCGGCACCTGGTACCCGTTCGTGGCCGCGCCGGGCGACAAGCAGCGCAACACCGAGCGCGAACTGCAGCTGAAGGCGCAGCTCGAGTCGGAGCTGCCGATCGAGCCAGAGCTGGAACGATGGTTCCCGCTCTGGGGGGTGCCGTTCTGAGACACGTCGGCGGCTAGCCCCAGCCCATCTGAAGAGGGACGCGGAGCGTGGTCGTGACGTAGCCCCCGCCGCGCAGAGCGACGATGACTTGAACCCTCGGCGTGGGTAGGAACGAGGAAGGCTGCGCCCACAGAT
>DATGHN010000306.1:0-4159 GCA_035308005.1 Solirubrobacteraceae bacterium | reverse complement strand
ACCGCGACGATCACCAGGTCGGCGTTGATCCCGTTGGTGATGAACGTCTTGGTGCCGTTGAGTACGTAGTGCTCTCCGTCGCGCACCGCTCGCGTCGTGATCGCGGCCAGGTCAGAGCCCGTCCCGGGCTCGGTCATCGCGATCGCCAGGAGCGCTTCGCCGCCGCAGGCGGCAGGCAGCCAGCGCTCGCGCTGCGCCTCGTCGGCGTAGGCGAGCAGGTATGGAAGGCAGATGTCGTTGTGGAGGGTCAGGCCGAGCCCGAAGCCGCCGACCCCGAGCAGCGCCGCCTCCTCGCCGAGCACGGCGTTGAAGCGGAAGTCCTCGACTCCGGCGCCGCCGTAGCGCTCGGGGACCGCCATACCCATGAATCCGTGCTCGGCGGCTTTTGAGAAGACCTCGCGCGGGACGATCCGGGCGCTCTCCCACTCGGCGTAGTGCGGCAGCGCCTCGGCGGCTAGGAAGCGACGGAAGCTCTCGCGGAAGCTGTCGTGCTCGTCGCTGTAGAGGTCGCGCCTCAGAGCGAGTCGGAGCGGCGCTGGCCGTAAGTGCCGAAGACGATGTCCCACCAGGGCGCGCTGATCCCGTAGCCGTGCGTCTCGTCCTCGAAGTGGTGGCGCATGTGAAGCTCGCGAAGCTTGCGCTCGAAGGCCGTGCGCGGGACCCGGTGGTGGTGCAGCGCGTAGTGGAGCATGTCGTAGGCCAGGTACCCGGCCAGGAAGCCGGCGCCGACCGCCCAGCCGAGCGGGGTTCCGAAGATCGCCACGAAGGCGAGCAGGAACAGCGCGGCGAGCGGGACCGAGACGGCCGGCGGCATGACCAACCGCAGCGGATCGTTCGGATGATCGTGGTGGACGCCGTGGACCATCCAGTGCAGGCGCGCGCCGATGCCGTCCTCGGGCTCGAAATGGAAGATTCCGCGGTGGATCCAGTACTCGCTGAAGGTCCAGAAGGCATAGCCGCCGAGAGCGCCGAGCAGGGTCACCCCAACCGACTGCCCGGCGAGCGCGAAGACCAGCAGGACGGTGATCGCAGGCACGTAGATCAGCGGCGGCACGACCGGATGCACGCGCGAGAGGCGGTCGAGCCACGGCCAGCGGAACATCGGTGGCGACGCGCGCAGCACGTCGGTGCGCGTGGCCGGCGAGTCGGTGAGGGGGCTGTCGATCGGGACGTCGTGCATCGCTTCGCTGTACCTCGCTTTATACCGCGTCCGCGATAGGGGCCGGTGCAGTTGGATTGCGCCTTGCGCGCTCGCTAGGCCGAGGCTGGTGCGGCGCCGGGCGCCGGGTCGGCCGACAGCGCGAACACCAGCGGCGTCGCGAGCAGGCTGACCAGCGCGAGAATCAGGAAGGCCGGTGTCGGATGGTGCACGAGCACCGCGACGACGACGGCGACGACGAGCCCGCCGGCGTTGCCCGCAAGCCACAACAGCGCGGTGACGGTGCCGGCGCTCGAGCCGGCGCGGCGCTCGCTCAACTCGAGGATCACCGGAAGCAGCGTCAGAAGCAGCAGGCCGATCGCGATCAGCACCACCGCGTCGACGGCGATTGTGTGCTCGAAGGCCAGCACGAAGCCGCCGGCGGCGGCGACCGCCACCGCCGCACCGACGGTGCGCCGCTCCGCCCGCCGCCGCACCACCAGCGGCGGCAGCGAGGCTGCGCCGACAGCGCCGGCGAGGACCATCGCGACGAGCAGCGCGCCGGCGGTCGTCGAGGAAACGCGGTAGTTCTGAAGCAGCGCCTGGAGCCAGGTCGTCAGGGCGATGAACACGCCGAAGCCCAGGAACAGGAGGCCGCAGAGGACGCGCACGTTGCGCTCCGCCCAGACCTCGCGGACGGCGGTCATCGCGACGGCCGCGGCGACCTCGCCGCCGGCCCGCCCGTGACGGCGCAGCTCGTGAAGCATCGCCGCCGCGGCGATCACCGCGAACGCCGCCTGAACGTCAAGCAGCGCCGGAATGTGATCGCCGCCGAAAATCGTCCCGAGCACGAGCGCCAGAAGCATGCCGACGAACACCGCGGCCGACCCGGCGGCGATGCCGTGGGGGCGAAGCCGAGGCGGCAGATGCTCCGCCGCCACCTTGGTGACCGCGTTCAGAACGAGCGGCTGGCCGGTGGCGACGAGGAGCTGCCCGATCAGCGCCCACGCGAAGTCGAGCCCGATCAGGCGGACCAGGCCGCCCGCGGCGGTCAGGACCGCGCCGGTGGCAAGCCAGCGGTGGAAGGAGCGGTCCAGGAGGCGCCCAGCCGGCACCGCCAGCACGACGTAGAGCAGCGGGAAGATCTCCGCGAGCAGCCCGATCGCGTCCTCGCTGACGTGGTAGTGATGGGCGCTCGCCGTCGTCAGCGGCGCGTAGGTCAGCCACAGAAGCTGGGTCGAAGCCGCGAGCAGCGCGTAGGCCGCCACGGGTCGCCAGCGGCGAACCTCATCTCTCCCCGCGGCTGCGGCAACCGCACTCAACCCGCGGCGCATCGTAGACGCAGCGGCGGCGAGCGGGAGTTCCCGACTGGCCGACCAGATAGCCTCCTACTAATGCGATCCCGATACTTCGTCGTCGCCTCCCTGCTCTGTGCCGGCGTCATAGCCGGCTGCGGTGGGGGCTCGAACAACAAAGACACCGCAAATCTGCAGCTGCCGCCCACGGCTTCCCAGACGCTCACGTACACCCCCACGTCGACGACCAGCACCTCGACGACACCGACCGTAACCACGCCGTCAAGCGGTCCGCTCGCCAAAGAGCCGACGATCACGGTCCCGAAGACGCCCGCCCCGAAGACGCTTCAGACCAAGGACATCGTGACCGGCACCGGCGCGACCGCCGCGGCCGGCGACACGATCGTCGTCAACTACGTCGGCGCGCTGTATTCCAACGGCAAGACCTTTGACTCCTCGTGGTCGCGCGGCCAGACGCTCACCGCGTCCCTCGTCTCCCCCGGCATCATCCAGGGCTGGATCAACGGAATCCCGGGGATGAAGGTCGGCGGCCGGCGCGAGCTGATCATCCCGCCCGCGCTCGCCTACAAGAACGCGGCGAACGGCACGATCCCGGCGAACTCGACGCTGATCTTCATCGTCGACCTGCTGAAGGTCGTCCCGGCGAGCTCGAGCAGCGGCTGATCGGCGCGGAGGCGATCTGAGCCGGCGCGCCGAAGCCAGCGCGCGCCGGCCGTGTCAGGCTTGGCTTGTCGGCGCCGCGGGCTCGGCCGGGCTCAGCCCGACCCGCCCCAGGGATGTTTGAGCAGCAGGATCGTGTTCGCGACGAACAGGATCGCGAAGAAGATCGTCCAGCGATTGAGGTTGCGCTCGACGAGCGATCCGCCGCCGAGCGGCCCGGTTCCGGTGCCGACGCCGAAGGCGCCGGACAGGCCGGAGTCCTTGCCTGAGTGCATCAGGATCAGGAGCACCAGGACCACGCAGATGACGACCTGGACTGTCGAAAAGACCGCCTGCATCACCAGGAAGTCTAGCGGGGCGCGGCTTCGCCGCGAGCCTCGAGCTCATCGATCGCACGGAGGATCTCGACCGCCTCGGCCCGCAACTGGCGGTCAAGCGCCCGGAAATCGGCCTCCGAGAGCTTGCCCGTGCGGTAGTCGGTCTCGTTGTCGCGGATCTCTGAGTACTTGGCCTCCTTGGCAGTCTCGAGCGCGCGACTTTCGTCCGAGCGCTGCGGGCGCTCGCTCGTGGGGGCGCGAAACGGTCCACTCAGAGCCCAGCCCACGAAGGCGACCAGCGCCACGACCAGGAGCGCGGCGAGCGCGGCCGTCATCGGCTAGGCGCGGCCGAGCTCCTGCGCGACGCGCGCGAAGTAGCGTGCTCGAATCCGCCCCCGCCGGGCCGCCGGCGGCGGCCAGATCGCGATCAGCCCGCCGAGCAGCACGAGCAGCCCGCCGAGCCAGATCCACATCACGAGCGGCGAGGAAATCAGGGTGAAGCCGGCCGGTGGCGGGTTGCGCTTATAGGCGTCGGCGATTGCCGCGAGCTCTTCGTAGGCGTACGTGAGCTGCTTGAGCTGCGGCGTGCTCGGCAGGATCGACGCGTCGGCGCGCGCGACGAGCGCCTCCTCCGGGACCGCGACGCCGGTCGCTGGAAGCGCCGTCCCAAGCGGCTTGATCGCCGCCCACAGGTCGCGGCGCAGGCTCGACTTCAGTGCCACCTGCTG